>JBGTLS010000271.1:0-8815 GCA_041744015.1 Cryomorpha sp.
GACTTCAAATCTTACCGTATAGATATGGACGACGTGCTGGAAATTTGGAAGGCTTTTGGGGCAATTCATTTTAACCTGGATTTAATTTCCGAGAAACCAGAGATCGTGCATTTGCGTCTGGCGGAATCGTTGGAGAGATTGGAAGATAGAATTAAAAATTTAGAGAGGAATTAATTCTTTAAACTTCTGAAGGTTCAGTTAAGTAGACGGATGATTGTCACATACGACCACCTTCGGGGTCGTTAACGTTCACAGATAATTTCGTGCTATAAACATATGATCCCTTCGGGATCAGGGCCCAGGAGTAATCTGTTTTTCAGCTGATCCGACCGGGTTAAAATAGGATGCAATATCGCATCCTATTTTTCACTAAGTCCTTGGACCCCGAAGGGGTCATATTTTTCTAGATAATAGAGCTCGTATCAAATCCGACCCCGAAGGTGGTCGTACGTTTTGATGGAGCGTGTAATCGGTTTGCATAGGATTGTCACATCCGGCTTCTTCAGGTCAAAGGGTGGGGTTGTATGGGAATCATGATTTAAAAAAATTCCCGACCAGATGATCGGGAATTTAAGAAACAGACGGAAAAGCTATTTTCACGCAAGTGCAGGGTTGGCAACAAAAGTAGGCTCCGGGGCGTCGATGCGGGGAGGGATGAGCTTATAAACAACGGGCGTTACAATGCGGGACAAAATCGTGGAACTGATGAGGCCTCCGATTAATACGATTGCCAGGGGTGAAATCAGCGGATTTGTTGACAGGGCGATGGGGGTCAATCCACCGATGGCTGTGAGGGAGGTGAGCACGATGGGTAAAAAGCGAATTTCGCCAGCTTCACGGATGGCCACATCAAGCGATTTGCCTTCGCGACGCAGCTGGTTGGTGAAATCCACCAGGAGAATGGAATTTTTCACTTCTATTCCCGCAAGGGCGATCAATCCCACAATGGCGACAAAGGAAACGGAATTTCCTGTGAACCACAGGGCGATCAGGGCACCTACCATTCCCAAAGGAATCACCGAAAGCACGATGATGGTGCTTTTGAAGGTTTTGAAGAGGAGCACCAAAACGGCGATGAAGAGAAAAACCGTGATGATGATGATGGTCTGAAAACCTCCAAAAGATTCCTGCCGGGACTCATATTCTCCCCCCATTCTGTAGCCGTATCCTTCCGGAAAAGGGAATTGGTCCAGTTCATTCATCACATCGGCGATCACTTTATCATTTAGCACCCCTTTCTGTACAAAAGATGTAACAGCGACAGAACGCACCTTGTTAAAGTGATTGATTTTCAATGCTGAACTTTCCAGTTCCAGATCGGCCACCTGCGACAGGGGCACGGCAGCACCCAGCATGTTGTTGATGTAGATATCATCGAAATTGGCGATGGTGGCGCGTTCCGATTTGGGGGTGGTAAGAATGATGTCGCGTTTGTTTCCGAGTTCATCGCTGTAGTTTCCGAGGGTGAGACCCGCTACAGCGAGTCGCACTGTGCGGTCGATGTCGGCGATGTTTAGCGAAAGCGAACGCGCCTTTTCCTTATCGATTTGCACTTTTAGTTCAGTGTTGAGGTTGCTCACCGGATTGTTCACATACATTGTTTCGGGATTCGTTTTGAGCATGGTTTCGACTTTTGCCGCAAGGCTGCGCAAGGTATCGAGGTTTTCGCCGAGGAGGCGCACTTCTACCGGGGCTGTAATCGGTGGACCCTGCTCAAAATTGCGCACTTCGATTTTTGCTCCGGGGTACACGGCAAATCTGTCCCGGAGGTTTTCTGTGATTTCCTGCTTGCGCGAAGCACCTGTTGATTTGTCGAGCTGAACAAAAATCTGGGCGAAGTCGGTTCGTTCATTTTCGGGAATCTCGTTGTAATAAATGCGGGGATTGCCATGGCCAACATTGGTGGCATAGGAGGCGATGTCGGGCACTTCAGCAAGTGCTTTCTCGACATCCCGCGCCACTTCATCGGTCAGTGGTATTTTGGTTTGCAATGGCATCGTGATATTTACCAAAAACTGTGGTTTTTCCGATTGTGGAAACAGACTGAATCCGACCACAGGAAAGAGCATCAGGCTTCCGCCAAATATGACAAGGGCGATAATCAGGGTGGTCGCAGGTCTGTTCAGGGCGCGTTCCAGTATCCGGGCATAACTCCCGGAAATGAGTTTTTGCAAGACCCGCATAAACAGGTTTCCGGTGTATTTTCCGCCATGGTTTTTAAGCAGTCGGCTGGATAAAAAGGGAATAATTGTTAGCGCTACCAGCATGGATGCCAGCACACTTGTGATCACAGCGATGGGAAGGCCGCGAATGAAATCGCCTGAGGCCTCCGGCAAAAATACCAGGGGCATAAAGGCGATGATCAGGGTCACGGTGCAACCGATCACGCTCAGTCCGATTTGTTTGGTTCCGAGCAGTGTCGCCTCCATGCGCGAATGTCCGTCGCGCATCCAGCGCTCTATGTTTTCAACAACCACAATGCTGTCGTCCACGAGAAGGCCGAGGGCGACTACAAGGCCGACGATGCTCAATTGGTTGAGTCCGAAACCGAGGGCGTTTAACATCACGAGTCCAAGCGCCAAAGAAAGCGGAATGGAAATCATCACGATCAGAGCGGCACGACCTCCTAGGGGTAACAAGGTAATCATGACCAGGCCGATGGCGATGAGAAAATCGCGTCCCAAAACACCCAGGCGGTGATTGACCGATTCGGCCTGATCAAAGCTGTGTTCGAGGGCGATATTTTCCGGAAGGGAAGCCTTGAAATTCTCTATGACGGGGAGGTATTTGAGCTGGACGTCCGATATGTTGGTTCCTTCTTTGAGTGCGGCTGTCACGAAAATGCTGCGGTATCCGTTCAGCCGGGTAATGTGTTTGCTTTCGGCAAAATCTGGCCGGATATCCGCTACATCGCGGAGGGCTACTGTCTGGCCATTGGCAGAATACACAAGGGTTTCGGCGATTTCGTCAATGGTTTTGTAATTGCCACTCGTTTTTACGCTGAATGCTTTGCTTCCGGCTTCCACCTTGCCTCCGGGGATGTTGGCCAATTCGCTTTGAATGCTGCCTATGATGGCATTGAGCGGAATATTCATCTGGGCGATTTTTTCCAGGTGGAGGTCAATGCGGGCGATTTCTTCCGGGAGACCATACATCTCCACCAGTTTTAATTCATTGACTTTTTCGAGTTCTTCCTGGAGGCGCTCCCCGTACTTTTTCAATTCTGTTCTGGAAGCATTTTCGCTGATCAGTCCAATTTGCATAATGTTGACACCCGATGGGGTGAATTTCTTCACGTCCATGCTGAGGATTTCTTCCGGGAGATCCATGCGCATGCTGTTGACCTCGCGCACCAATTCCTGGTATTTTTCAGTCACATCACTTTCGTAAATGTAATCCACCATCATGACCACCACGCCGTCTTTTATCTCGGTGCGGAGTTTTTTGATGTCATCCAAACCATAAATCCTTTTTTCCAATGGGTCGGCTATTAATTCCTCCATATCGGCCGGACTGGTGCCGGGGTATACCACCACTACGGAGAATTGTGGGGCTTCCATCATCGGGTCTTCGCTGCGGGGCATGTTGAACAAGGTTGTAACTCCCACCGCAATTGCCATGAGGAAAATCACAAGGGTAAACTGGTAATTCTTAACTGCGTAATCGCTGATTTTCATGGCCCTGGTTATTTAATGATGGTGATGGCCGATCCATCTGTGAGATATGGACTGCCGGATACGATGAGTTTGGATTTGGATTCGAGTCCGCGGATGATTTGTACATGGTCGTTGGCGATGGAGCCGATTTCAACTTCTATTTTCTCTGCGGTGCTATCGTTTGTGGTCACAAATACATAACCTTTCCCGGCATTTGCGTCAAGCAGGGCGCTATAAGGTATAGACCACGACTGTACATTGGAGGTTGGGAAGATGGTGGCTTTGCCAAACATGCCGGAAGCGAGGTTTTGTCCGGGATCGGGGACTGCGAGTTCCACGACAAAGGATCCACTCATGGCCTGGGCTGCTTTTGATTTACGCAGCACTTTGGATTTTATTGGATTTTCAGAAAGTGACGTGCTGAGGATTTCCGCGCTGTCGCCCACCTGAATCTGGGCCCAGGCTTTGTCGCTCAAACCCGTTTTCAGCACCCAGTCCGTATTGGCACCGCCTGAGGTGAGCAATACCGGCATGCCCCCGGCCATGACCTGACCGGAACTGGCCATTTTTTGAAGTACATATCCATCGGCTGGGGCACGGATTTCTGAATGACTCTTGTTGAAATTCGCTTGTTCCAATTGTTGGGTGGCGATGTCGAGGGCGGTGCGGCTGTTTTGCAATTGTTCGAGGGTGGCCACGCTGTCTGCAAAAAGCTTTTCAGCCCGCTCGTAGTCGCGTTTGGCTTTTTCAAAACCGTATTCCGCCTGGGAGGTGAGGGCCGATATTTCTGTTAAGTTTAGTTTGGCAAGCAATTGTCCCCGCTTGATGGCTTCGCCCTCACGGACGTAGATATTCTCGATGATTCCTCCGGTTTTAAAGGCGAGGACATTTTCATCTTCGGAGGCGAAACGGCCGGACGTGTGAATCGGGGGATTCCATATTTCGGTTTTCAAATCCATTACCCGGACTGGTATTCCGGCTTCCCTGATGGTTGTTTCCGCTGATTCGGCTGGGGTACATGCCTGGTTCAGCAGGCCGATTACGACGAGGGTGAGGCTGAGGAAAAGAGATTTGCGCTGCATGATTTACGGGTTTTTGGTTTGGCTTGAGGCAAATTCCCTTTCGAGATTGGCCTGCGAGGTTAGAAGATGATAATTGGCGAGAGCGAGTTGGAGTTCTGAACCAGTAAGCTGATTTCTTGCGTCGAGAAATTCAATGAGTGAATTGGTTCCCTGCACGAAACCTTTGTCCACCAGATTGAAATATGTTTTTGCGGCATCGAGTTTTTTTCGCGCGGAAGCACGCTGGGCAATTGCAGTCTGAACATTGGTCTGAGCCATGGACGAGCTCATCCGGAGTTGTTGTTCCAGCATTTCCTTTTGATTCGTCGCCGAGGTGAGATTCAGTCGGGCATTGCGTAGCGCAATTCGGTTTCTGTTTCCATTAAATATGGGCGCGCTGATTTGAACACCCAGCATGTAATACCGACTTTGTGAATCAAATGCAAAATCAAAATCCTGGGCACCCATATCGAGAAAGGTATTGAGCCTGGGGAGGGCGTAAGCTTTTTGCGATTGTATCTGGATGTTGTAAATATCCAGGGCTGTATTCATTTTCATAATTTCCGGTCGGTTGGCGACGGATATGGATTCATTCACCTCCATTAAAGTCAGATTTTCGGGGTCTGGATTCTGGAAATCGATGGGGGTTTCCAGCGGCAGGTTCACGAGAAAATTGAGATATAGCCCGGCATTTTTGCGTTTGTTTTCGGCATCGATGAGCATGGCGTTTACGTGTTCCACTTCGCTTTCAGCCCTGAGCACATTGGCGTAAAGTCCGCTGCCATTTTCCAGAAGGGACTCACTGTTGCGCAGGTTTCTTTCCACGAGGGTTTTTGCACTGAGGTAGATATCCACTGCGGACTGGGCAGCCCCGTAATTGTAATACGCGAGGCGGATATCTCTGATCAGATCTGCGCGGTAGATTTCCACCTCATGGTTTTCGAGGCGCACCTGACCTTCGCGCACCTGCTTCGCATAGTGGATGTCGGGATTGAGAATGGGATAGGAAATGCGAACGCGGGCATCGTAAAAATTGTTCGGGAAAAACTGTTCCTGCACATTTTCCAATTGGGGAAAATTGGAAGATCCGGTTATCTCATTCAGGGTTCCATACACGCCGTTGAGCAGGTCACCCAGTGGGAGATCAATGGTTCGGCCTCCCTGGGCGAGGGTGTAGCTCGCGCCAAAGTCGACGGAAGGAAGAAACCAGGATTTTGCGGTCTGCAAGGCGAGTTGGCTTCTTTCAAGTGAAATGTTGCGTTCGTTGAGCGCGAGGTTGTTTTCCAGACCTGTGGTGATATAATTTTGGAGGGCCTGTTGGGAGAGGGCAATCTCCACTGAGGATAAGCTGATGAGGATGGTTAGCGCGGTTTTCATATACGATGTATTTAAAGTAAACAGTGTTCAATCATATGTCAAAAAAAGTCAGCGTTGGTCCAGTAGTTTGATAAGCGATTCGAATGATTCTCCCACAATATCCTGACAGGCCGTGTGGTCGATCACATCGCAACGTTTGCGGATGTGAAGAGAGACCATGCCATGAACCGCGCTCCAGATCATATAACTAAAGGGCTCCACATCATGTCCCGGAAAATATCCTTTTGCGAAGCACTCTTCCACCGTCATTCGAAGACCACCAAACACATCATTGGCTTCTTCCCAGGGTTTGTCGTCCTGCACGGAGTCGATAGGCTCATCCTTTATAAACATCAGATCGTACATATCGCTGTTTTCCAACGCATATTGCACGTATATACGACCCATTGCTTTAAGTCGTTCCAGTGGATCAGCTACTGCAGACAGCACCATCATCCGCCTACCCAATTCCCGAAATCCTTCGCTGTGCAGGGCATGGAAAATGGCATTCTTGTCTGCAAAATGGTGGTAGATTGTCCCGGGACTGTATTCGATGAGGTCGGCAATATTCCGCATGGACGTTTTGTCAAAACCCTGTTCCAAAAACAGCTTACGCGCTGCGTTGAGGATTTGTGTTTTGAGTTCCGTCTTTTCGCGGTCTTTGCGTTCTGTGATACCCATTGATTGAATTATTGACTGGGCAAATGTAATTGAACAGTGTTCAATAATCCAAATTTTGGTATAGATTTTTTTACGATGATGTTGTAAATGGTATTAAGCATCAAGTACCAAGCAACCAGACGTACTAGTTAAGTACTGTCGACTAAGCTCTAAGATTCCGAAGAACATATTATTAATCACCCGCTAACGAAGAACAAAGTATAAAAAACTAACTAAAAAAGTAACAACAATAAGGTTGAATTCTTCAAGTCAATGTTTATTTGATACTTAGTACTTAATACTTAATACTTAATACTGAATACATCCCTCTTCTAAATCATCTTTTTACAAACTTCTGTGTACCGACGATTTCTTTTCCGCTCCAGGTAGTAACAAAATACACCCCGTTTTCAAGTTGATTGATGGGCAACTGAACCAGTTCGGCTGCGGTGCGTGTAAAACTGCTGATTTCGCGGCCCTGAACGTCACGGATTACAAAGTTGAGATTGCCCTGACAGTTGAAACAGGCGTTTTCAATGTTCAGGATTTCTCTGGCGGGGTTGGGGTAGAGGATGGTTTGTTTGTTTAAAACAGTCTCTGTGCTGGATGCCATTCGACCTTCAAACGATCCTGCCCCGAGGAAAACTGCGGATTGAAAAGCCATGTCGAGTGCATTGCATATGGAGAGTTTCATATGATACGTTTCTCCGTTGACCACATCCACCAAAGCCTCCAGATTGACGGTATATCCATTCATAAACATTGAACTGTTTTCATTCCCGATGTTTGGGACATAATAAATGGAATCTGCCTGCCAGTTTGGATTGGCCGTTTCACAGAGACTACCGGCATTGGCTGATGAAGGGAATCCCTGGTTGATGGTATTGATAGCCACCGGAACATCTCCGCCGGGTATGGTGGCAATATTTACGGAATTGTTCGTAAAAGGACCCTCTAATCCCGGACCACTAACAAAAAAACCAAAGGCATCATTAAAGGGAGAACATGTGAAGTGTTCATATTCCGCAGATGAAAAAATATAATCAAATGCGAGCATATCGGCATCGACCAGGACATCAAATTCAAGTACCGCACAATTATTTGCGGCTGCTGCCCCGCTTAGAGCCAAAACATCCGGATCCTGATAATTATCCATGAAAAAACCTGTAAAATCCCCCAGAACGGCCTGATTAATATCGCTTGTAGCCATAACCAGACCATTGTCAAGTTGCAAACCATCATTTAATCCTCCACTGAAATATCCGATTTGTGGATTGATAGAATCAGCCGGAACCCCGTTGAAGGTGATGTTTGAAATGGTAACGAGGGTACCGGAGTTGAAATAGTCGTTGACAAGGGTTTCGAAGGAGAGGGTGTCCTGTAGTTGGAGTTGGGCTGATACGGGAGCGGACAGAGCGAATGAGAGAAATAAAAGAGCTGTGGAGTTGAGGTAGAATTTTTTCATGATAGGTGGTTTGGATTGGTAATACAAGGTAGAAAATTGTTTTGGAAAGTGGATGGGGTTGGGGAACTTAATTGGTTCATCCGTTTTTCAATGCGAGAATTTTCATGGCTCTCTGAATATTAATAATTCCTTATTCCCGTCGTTATGAGACAGCTTTTGAAAACAAAATATTATGTTTGTGACAAATAAGTTGCTTGGCGCCGGTAGAGAAAGAAATAGTAGATCGATTTGCAGCAGGGGACGTGCGCGCCATGGACCTGCTCTATGATCACTATGGCGACACGCTTTTTGGGGTGGTGATGCGCATGGTGAATGATGAAGCCCAGGCTCAGGACATCATTCAGGATGCTTTTGTTAAAATATGGAAGCAAAGCCGCACATACGATCCCTCTAAAGGCCGGCTCTTTACCTGGTTGATGAGCATCGTTCGCAATCAGTCTATCGATGCAATCCGCAAGAATAAACGAAGCGGTGAAATCCACGGAGAGAGTAGTGACGTAACTATCCAAATGACAGTGGCGGACAACAAGGAGTTGAGTGAAGAACACGATATCCGCGTCGTTTTATCACAATTAGATGGTCATCATAAAGAATTGGTTGAACATTCGTACATTCTT
>JBGTLS010000272.1:0-2151 GCA_041744015.1 Cryomorpha sp.
CGGAATTGGGAATGGGGAATTGATCCGAACGAATTGATTCTGTGGATGGAGTTTAGATGCGCTCGGATTGATTAGATGATTACTTCCCTTCGGTCAGTGAGAACGCTCGTGCCTCGCTTAGTTAGTTGATGAGTTGATTTGTTGATGAGCTGATGAGGTGATTACCTCCCTTTGGTCGGTGAGATCGCTCGTGCCTCGCTTAGTTTGTTGATGAGGTGATTTCCTGCATTCGATGAAATCGGACACCTGCGATTTTTTTTCAACTTACGCCTTACGCCTTACCGCTTTATCCTTACGATTGCCAACAGATCGATATTGCTTATAATGCTGTATTTGGCGACCGGTTTCCATATCATATTAAACACAAAAGGGTGTCAGAATTGTAAAAATAACGGTCTGATTGACGCGCTGAACCGTCTTTCATGGAGGCCGACCTGTACTTCGACTCTTGGACGATCCCACCGGAACACATATGGAGTTATTGTCATGCAGTCCACCCTTTCCGAAAACGATACGGACTATTATGTCGACATACCCGCTGATGCGGAAACCCCTGGACGAAATCATCGCTGGATTGATTGATGAATTGGATAAGTTTCCGGAAAGGGAGGCGGGGGAAGGTTGGTGGTGATTGGAACTATACGGGCAGAATAGGCTGATGGTCATTTGGGTAATTATGGTCACATGAAAAGGTCAAATCGAAAGAAGTCCGGTATTCATTACCAAGTAAGTATATGTGGAAGGTTGGATTTTTTGATGATATTTGACCGTTATCTTCAATAAAAACGCTGATTGGTCCTGGTTGACATTGACATAAGAGAACTGGCTTTAAAAGCCTTAGAACAATCATCGCGAAAGGATAGTTTCTCCGGTTTCGTTATTCAATTAATTCTTGAGTCATTCGAGTGCTGGAACCTGCGCAATCTGGATGAAGCACTTGTCAAATGTGATGATGCAATAAAACTGACGCCAGACTGGAGATTCCTTAAAATTTTCAAGGCATTAATTCTGTCGACAGGAGAGGACTATTTTGATTCTGAAAGTTTTCTCTCAGATATTGAAAAGGACAATCTTGATACGATTGAAAATCAGTTGTATTTATTCATCACTTCTTTGAATCATTTCTATTTAAATCACTTTTCGGAATCCATTAAATATTGTGATGAATTTTTAAGACTTAAACAGTCCGACGCAGATGGCAAATGTGGGATTCACTTCCTCAGAGGTTGTGCGCACGCCTCATTGGAAAAACACAAAATAGCGATAAGCGATTTCAAAAAATCCTTAAAAGCAAAATGGGAAGTTGAGGCGATTCGGGCAAATCTTGCATATAGCTACCTGCGGAACAAAAACTATTTCAAGGCATGGTTTATCTACCGTAAAACTGTCAAACATTTTCCTGATCACTGGAAAATTCAATACAATACAGGACTTTCATATGGTAATTTGGGCATGTTTTCAAAAGCTATGCCTTATCTCAACCGAACGGAAGAACTCAACCCGGAATTTTCCGGCACCTATCTCACGCGGGGTTTTATTTTTTTCAAACGAGGCGAAAGACAACTCGCCATCAAGGATTGGGAAAGGGCCAAAGAATTAGGAGCAGAAAAAAACTATCAAATGATCCTGAAGAAGTATTTAAACAAGTAAAATGAAGCTTGCACTATGTTACACCCACGGAGTGCACAAAGGGACGCACGCATAACACTTCCTGAGGCTAGTCCCGCGAAGCCACCTCCACCATCCCCAACCTGGACTTTAAAACGACCCCTCCGCCACACATCCGAATCCATTGGATTGCCGCCCGGCAAAAGGCACCGACTATGACGGCGACATCCGCTCCGACCGTCAAGACATTCTCACCGGGCTGGGGGATTGGTTTTCGGAAAGGGAGGAGGGGAGGTTAGTAGATTGGGAGCAGATGTTGCAGTAAAGGCTGACGGTCATTTGGGTAATTGGGTTAACTTTGGGGATGCCGGGATACATTGCTGAAAATCTCATCATTTAAAGAAGTGATGTATTGGGAAGTTATGGAAAAGGTAAGTATAGCGACACGTTGTGCCTCATGCAACCGATACAACTGAAAGTCGCTATTTTATAAATTGATTAGATTTGAACTATGCTCACAAAAGGGGAGATATTATCCAAACT
>JBGTLS010000273.1:0-3102 GCA_041744015.1 Cryomorpha sp.
CCGGACAATCTTCGTTGCCCTGGGACTCTGGTATTATCAGGAGGTAAATGGACTCTTCTATCAGTTATCTGACGGAAGCTCAAATGCAATGGCCCTCGTGGGCATAGATCATATCTAAGCCATGCATCTCCGACTCATCCGAATATATGGTAGCACAGGCACAAACGGCTACCTCGTCGCCAACCACAAAGTCATTTGCAAAACAATTGAACTCCCGTGGAATGGCAACCAAAGGTCCGTCTCCTGTATCCCCGAAGGAAAGTACACCCTCCGGGAACGCTACAGCCCGCGATTCGGACGCCACCTCGAAATTCTCAACGTGCCCGGCAGAGATCTCATTCTGATACACCCGGCAAATGATGCCCGCAAAGAGCTCCGCGGATGCATCGCCCCGGTATCAGAACTAATCGGACCCGGTATGGGAGTCAAATCGAGAGCGGCAACCCTACAACTTCTGGACCTGGTATTACCAGTCCTGGAACAAGGTAAATTAGTAACAATCACGATTGGTGAATAAGTGGCCGGGGGGTGGTTTGTCCCACGACTCACTACCCACGACCCACTACCAATCCAAAACTAATATCTCATGAAATACAAAAAAGAAAAGAACCTCATGGAGAGGGCAACATCCCAAACTCCCCGGTTCTTCCAAACACTGCGCAACATCGGTCTCGGCCTCGTTGCCGCCTCCGGCGCAGTATTAACAGCCCCCGTCAGCATCCCGGCCGCCATCATCACGGCAGCCACATATGCAGCGGTGGCGGGCGGAGTCCTCACCGCAGTCTCGCAAGTGACTGTGGAAGGCGAATAACGCCCACCGCATACCACAGCCCCTCCGGTCAGCCTCTCAGCCCCGGAGGGGTTTTTTTACTCACTCACCTAACTCTAAACGCTACGAAGTAGTTCACCAACCATAGGTAATTCTCATCACGAAGACCAATCCAATCAACCGTGTGGATCCAACTCCACATTATCAACTCCCCATTCCAAACTCCCAATTCCCCATTCCCAACTCCCAACTCATTCCGGAAAAAACTCGAAACACCCAATGGGTCTGGGAATGTTATAAGGTGTCCCAATCAAATCAAGCGCTGGTGCACCAGGATAATTGGCACCCCTGCCCCGCGCTTGTGAATCTTCACGAAGCCTGAAGTCTCCTACGGAAAAATCGACGAATCCCGGATTGAGATTTACCTGTGTGGCTCCTTCAAAATAAGGACCGAATGCATTGAAAACCTCCTCTTCCACCCGAAACAGGCAATTCAGGAAAGATAAGTCAACTGCGCCCTGCTCTTCAAACTCAAAACCAATTTCGTTCAGGCCATTGCCATAGATGATACAATTGCGGAAGTTGCTGTTGATCAGATCACCTATGCCGATGGTATTGGCATCCACACCGAATGTGTTGGTAAGGAACACGGCTGGTGTCTGTCGGATGCTCAGATTCCAGTTGTTGGCAAAAGTGCAGTGATCAAAATTGTATTCTCCCGCACCTATTCCGGCCAAAAGGTATTGTCCTCCCCTGCTTACCAGAAGGTTTACCGCATTAATCCTCGAATTTCGACTGAAAATTCCGGCGATGGAATTGTTTCGGATCACCACATTTTCCAGGGTGAGTGTATTTGGAGACAGTGAAAGGTTGTTGGGACCAAATGGCAGTGGCTCCAGTTGAATTCCGATAAAGTTGTTTTTGATAATGGTATTTCGAAACACATTGTCGGCACCTTCATTGAGCCATATCCGGTCCCATTGTCCGGGCTGTTCGTCATAAAATGTTTCGAGTCTGTCACCCTGAAAAATCACCGGAGCTTCGAGGGTACCGTTTACTTCAATCCGCCCATCCTTATACACCCAGAGACCGGATCCCTGATGGAAGAAAATCCTGGCTCCGGCTTCCACCACCAGGCTTTGAAGAGAATCAACAACCAAATAGCCGTATACCACAACTGGTTTTTCTGCAGTCCATGTTACTATTGAATTCGGACCTTCACCCACGATCGAATAGTTGGGTAATCCATTGGTGGGAAAAACTGTCGGATAATAAAAAATCGCATCCCAGCCCCAGGCCACGAGTTTGACATCCTGGGTCCGGCCGTTGGTTTGGAATTCCAGTGCGCCATCGACAAAAGGGTAAAGTTGATCCTGATCGGGCGTCACGGTAACTTCTATAAATATGAACAGGCTGTCGTCTCCGGCAATTTCCACATCGGTAAATTGCGTTCCGGGAAGGCCATCCACATTGATCCGGTAAGAATCATTCGGGTCATTCACCAGTCGGATATTTGAAATCCGCACGGGATCGCTGTCGCGGTTGTACACCCGGAGCATCCGGGTAGCAGAACCTACGGTATTAAATACGGTGTCGAAAATCACAGAATCAGTGGAAAATGTGAGTTGAAAATCGGGGGACTCATTAAACCGATCTTTCCGGCAACCGGAAAGCACCGCCACCACTGCGATTGCGAAAAATGCAACATATGCGAAACGACTCAAAATCTGCTTATTCACAAAACTTAAAACTACATTTGGGTGCAAATATTACGAAATTGCATGAAGTATTTTCAGATTCAAAAGAAAACAGTAAATTTGCACCCCATTTAATACACAGATCATGAAAAAAGACATCCATCCTGAGAACTATAGATTCGTCGTTTTCAAAGACATGTCCAACGAATACAGCTTCCTCGGCCGTTCAACTGCAGCTTCTTCTGAGACTATTGAATGGGAGGATGGACAGGAATACCCTCTTATCAAATTGGAGATTTCTCATACATCTCATCCATTTTTCACTGGAAAAATGCAATTTATCGATACAGCTGGTCGGGTTGATAAATTCAAAAAACGATACGCCAAATTTGACAAGAAATAATCTCTGTCTCATAAATAATTCGCGAAAGCCTTTCCCAACCGGAAAGGCTTTTTTTATTTTACTGAAAATTACTGAATGAATTTCGTTCTCATCGATACACACTGGCCGAATTTATTGCCACTCACCTTCACCCGACCCGCATCGCACCTGCTTGTGGGAATCGACCGGATTTTCGATAAGTGGGAAAGACTTTTGGGCCAGACTCCAGGAGTCATGACGGCGGAATATCTGCG
>JBGTLS010000274.1:0-3770 GCA_041744015.1 Cryomorpha sp.
ATGCCGCCAATAACTGGCATAAAATGAAGGACAATGTGTTGTATGATAAATTATTGTATAAAAACATATAATTCGTAAAACTCCCCAGCACGATAAACGGCAAATAATAGTCTTTCCAATTTACCCGATAGTTGATAAAGAAATATTTGACAGCGCAGGCAAAGGAAAACGCAGCAATGAGCTGGGCGCTGAGGCGGATGTATCTCAATTCCCGTATTCCCACTTCTACATATTGATTTATCAAGCCAATGAGCTGGCCATACAACACGATCAATCCATCGGTACCCTGCCATTTGGAGGTGAGCAACACGCTGTAGCCTTCATCGCTGTAATCAAATCCGAAAAAACTGTTGATACAAATCAGGGTGATGATGAATAACAATGCGATCCACAAAAAAATATTTGTTTTTCGGTCAGAGATTAATTCCATAGAAAATCGTTCATCAATTTTGGGGTATTATTTTTGGCGAATATCCGTATTGTTATTGGAATTGAGGGGGGAGTTCGGAATGGGGAATGCGGAATTCGGATTTGGGAATGCGGAACCGACCGAAGGGATACGAAGCGATTTCATAAGCACCTTTAAAATTAAACACGCGCGCATAGCTCACTGACCGAAGGGAAGTAATGGAGAACCGACCGAAGGGAGCTCACTGACCGAAGGGAAGTAATGGATAATGAATAATGAATAATGAATAATGAAGAATGAAAATCCGACCGGCTGGTCCGTATGGAAGGGAGCTCACGACCGGTTTATGCGAATGCCAGTGTGAATGGAGTAATAAGCTGTGCAAATAGCTGGGCAATGTGCAATCAAATCGACAAATTCCCACGGTGTGGAATGCAGCAACCCTGAAAGGGTGGCCATATGATAGCCCAGGCTGAAGGCCGGGGTTTTCTGGGGCCATATTTTTACCGCCGGACCGCGGCATTTGCACAAGCAGAAAGCGCGCCCCGGCGGCCGGGTGACATCAATGCAGGGCGGTAAGCAGATTTCACGCATGGCAGGCATTATTCCGTAAACGTATGAAAAAGGATTTTAGCATATCTTTCCTTCGTGAAAATCGATGATTGGGAACGTACTTATATGGATACCGGCCGCGGTTTACCAGATAGAAATTCCGGAAGCCGGGCGCGCATGTGGTGGTTTATCCGCGTCGTGTTTGGTTTTGTAATGAATAAAGACAGGTGCTCACCCTGCCTCCGGCAGAAAGGCACCACTATCGCCGATCATCCAAAAATGAACTATCTTTGATGCATCAACTGAAACATGAACTACACAATATCCTTTCAGGAAAGAGCGAGGTTAGGTTTGGAGGAATTATCCAAACAATCGCCGGTTACCTTAGCGATGGCACGCCAGCAGGTTGAAAAGTTAAAAGAACATCGGAAGTTAACAGGCAATAGGCAATTAGCAATTGGCAAATTTTCCAGGGAGATGTTGTTCTGAAATTCTAGTGACAATTCGCAATTATAAAGGTGGCCAGGGAAATTAGTTGGCACCTTGCATGAAGCAACAGGCAATTTTCTATGCCTACAGGTTTGTAAAAACCCAAAGCAAATCCGTGAGCAGGAAGCGGAGAGGTTAGAAGTTTTCATTTTTGAAAACAATCTCTGGATAGGAGATATTGATTTTTCCCAATATGTAAGTGAAGGCGCTGAACAAAGAGTCTTTCTTCAGAATTCTGAAAATGTTCGCAAGCTCAACGATGCCATTTATTACAGCTTCTGGAAAGATTATTTTTACAATTTATTGTTGCACAATTTCTTTTTTCCCGACACTGCATACGAGTTGATTGGTTTTACAAAAGAGAATGATACGCTGTTTGCTGTCGTTCAACAGGCCTATGTGGCCATTACACATCCGACCAACCTGAAAAAGGTGAAAGAATTCCTCGGATCAAACGGTTTTATAAACAACCGCAATCACGATTATTTCAATCCTGAACTTGGAATTATTCTGGAAGATTTGCATGATGAAAACGTTTTGACCAGAAATAATATTTTATACTTCATTGACACAGTATTTTATCTAACAGATCATTTTTGGAAAACCTGATAGCTTCCGTAAACCTAAGAAAAAGGATTTAGGCTATCTTACCTTCGTGAAAACTGATTATCGTAGACGAATTTTTTCGGGATGGCTTACCTTCCATGTCGGGTTGTAGGCATTGATAGAGTTATTATCCGCACTGTTTTGGCCTTTTCTGTTTTCAGACTAGTGAAATTGCTGTGTTTTAGATTGTTCAAGGATGTATGTTGGACTCATCAATCTTTCGAAAGGATCGCAAAACTTAAGTAATTTGTTAGATTATAACTTATAGGTTATATTTACGTTGAAGAAGAAAGCCGTCATATTGTTAAAGGGTAGTAAATATCATATTTGTTGTGATATAGATTTCCTGCCTGAACTGATGGAATATCACATGCGGGATATTCAACATATGAAGGAATTAAAACTGATTTTCGATCAGGTCAGGGAAGGCCTCAAATCCAAAAAGTATGGAGATGAGGAGTATGGTACGAAAGCCATGAAACCTTTTCTCAACAGAGAGAATGATCGAATAATTTGTAATGTCACTAAGCGTCGAAATAATACCCAATGCATTATCATGTCTGAAATTTATTTGCATAAAAAGTCCAATGACGTTGGTAATGTGCTAAGGGGTCGATATAAAATTGTTTCACAATATGAATATGAAATCATTGAATAAGTTCAAAGAAGTATTTGAAAATAATGATCTGGAACATGAAACGAAAATGGTTCAGTCCAGAATAATCAGTACGCTTCTCGAGGTGATTGAAGCAAGGGGTTACTCTCAGGCAGACCTGGCGGAATTGACAGGTCTTACGCAACCCTTTATCAGTGCCTTATTAAATAATCGAAAAAATTTAAATATGGAGCATATTGCTTTGTTTCAAAATGGTTTGGGAATTATTTTGCAACCTCCGTCGTATTTAAGTCTGACTGATCACAAAGAAAAGTTTTACGCTTCATCCGATCATGTAAATATTGATTTAGAAATACCCCTTGCTCAGGTACAGGAATTACAGTCAGATTTCAATCGCCGAAAGCCAGGGAAGGCGAAAAAGAAGCAATAGGCAATCAGCAATTACCTCCCTGTGGTCGGTGATCTCATCCACACGGACTAAGGTCGAGTGAAAATGGCCTTCAGTCTTGTGACGAAATCCTTCCATTCCATTTAATGTATTGAACATAAGATTTCCTGTGATCCCATCCCACTACCCACCACCCCTTCCCCCACGATCTTCCCATATATCCCCGCATAAGCCTCAATACCATTCCTGAGAGAAAAATACTCCTCAGCCCCTTCCCGAATTTTTTTCCGGTCAGTGGAGAAAGTTGGAAAGTAAGAAAGTTGAAAAGTAAGAAAGTGGGGCTGGAAGCTTTTTTGGACCAGGCTGGCAGGATGAAAAATACGGAAGCGGCCATCTGGCACATGAGCGCAGGTAAAAAACGCCAGATGTTGTTGAACCGTTGGGAAATCGATTGTTTTCAATGAATTTCCAAAACGCCGTAATCCATATGATCGTCGTCTATGAAGGCTTTAATTTTTTCCTCGTTTTTTGATAAAAGGTGTCCAATGACAAGTGTTGTGAGGTTGCCTGTTCGCAGCCAAATGATTTTAGGAGGATGGCCCCAAATGATGCTTAAATCGGCGAAATCTGCATCGAATGTGACGATGTGCAACTTATTGTTTCGGGCATATTCAAAAATTTGCGTATCAGAAGCGTCTTCCAAACCGACG
>JBGTLS010000275.1:0-9813 GCA_041744015.1 Cryomorpha sp.
GTGCGGTTTGCCGAGCTGTTCCTGATAAAAAGCTTTGTTTTTTTTGTGCGAAAGCAGCCGCAATTGTTTGTTGCGTGCGTGGCGGATTTCCATGGGCACCACATCGCCGATGCGCAAGGCAGTGGTATTGGGCCTTTCGGAATAAGTGAAAACGTGGAGGTAGGAGATGGGTAAATCGCGGAGAAATTCAAAAGTCTCCAGAAAAGCCTCTTCCGATTCGCCGGGAAATCCCACGATCACATCCACACCGATGCAGGCATCGGGCATGAGTGATTTGATCTGGGTAACGCGCTCAGCGTAAAGATCGGTGCGGTAACGGCGACGCATGGCAGTGAGTATGCCATCCGAACCGGATTGCAATGGGATGTGAAAATGTGGAACGAATTTTTGGCTCTGCGCCACAAATGCGATGATTTCATTCGTGAGCAGATTGGGTTCGATACTCGATATCCGGTAGCGCTCGATGCCCTGAACCATGTCAAGTTCCCGGATGAGTTCGAGCAGGGTTTCATCTGTTCCGTGACCGAAATCTCCGATGTTCACCCCCGTGAGCACCACTTCTTTGGCGCCGGCTGCGGCCGCTTCGCGGGCTACTTCCAGTGTTTGGGCGATGGTGCCACTGCGCGACCTTCCGCGTGCGAGCGGAATGGTGCAAAAAGCACAGAAATAATTACACCCGTCCTGTACTTTCAAAAAGGTGCGGGTGCGGTCGCCGGATGAAAATCCGGGTACAAATGTTTTGGTGTGTTTTATTTCGCGTGCAGCGGTCTGGCTTTTTTCGGTGATGGTGGCACTTTCCAGATATTCCACCACATTGAATTTTTCTTCCGCGCCGAGCACGAGATTCACGCCGGGAATTTCGGCGATTTCCTGTGGCTTGAGCTGGGCGTAACATCCGATTACGATCACCACAGCATCCGGATTAATGCGGAGTGCCTTGCGTACAATGGCGCGGCATTTTTTGTCGGCATTGTCTGTTACCGAGCAGGTATTGATCAGAAATACATCCGGATCGTCTTCAAATTTTACCCGCGCATACCCCGCGTCGGTCAGTTGCCGCGCGATGGTACTCGTCTCCGAAAAATTGAGTTTGCAGCCCAGGGTATAAAAGGCCACTTTCCTGAATTGAAGCATGGTGCAAAGGTAAGGGATTTTGGTGGGGATGGAAGTAGTCCTTTTGATATTGATGTGCAGTCCAAATTTTAAATTTGATGATTCAAACTATCCTGTCTGCAAAAAAAATGACTTGGTAATTTTTCACATTGAAAGAAGTGTTTACATTCATCTTTCAAGCGTTAACACAAAAGTATGGAGAAGCTAACCAGACATATAATATTGTAATTCGATTCCCGGTATTTGTCGGATAATTAAATAGTTCAGGTAATGAGATTAAATAGTAGTGAGATAATATGTGGTCAACCTATTTTGAAAATCAGATCCATAATGAGAGAGGCTATGAATGGTCGGTTGAGAAGTCAGGATAGGGAGGATGTGGTAAAGAGCGTCGCACGAACATTGATGATACCTGATGCAAAGGCTGAAAACGTAATCGAAGAATTGATGGATAATGGGTATCTGGCTTTGAACAAAGTTGATCATGCCGGAGACCTTATTTACGAATTAGAAGCTACTGAAAAAGGTAGAATGCTGGGGGTTGCTACTGCAAATCCTGCGATAAGCCGTCAGAAAGCAGATGAGTTGCTCATCGAGCTGATCGAAAAGGCTAAACTTGTAAACGCAACCAAAGAATTGGTTTACTATGTTGAAAGTATAAAAGTGTTTGGAAGCTATTTATCGGATAAAGTTGTTCTGGGCGATTTAGATGTCGCCGTCAAAATAACTCCGAAATATGTTGGTGCGAAGTTCGTCGAAGAAAATCAAATTCGGATAAACCAGGGGAAAGAAAATGGCAGAAACTTTTCCAGCTTCATAGATGAACTAATTTGGCCTCACAAAGAAGTGTTCATGATGTTAAAGACGCGAAAAAAGGGACTTAGTCTGCATAATGAAGATGAAGACGACGTGGTGAAAGTAACCGAAACCAAGACTGTTTATGAATTTGCATTTTAACAGTTTTGCGCAATAACAGGAGTTATTAGAAAAGTTATTAGAAGAATTAGAAGTTATTAGAAGAATTATTAGAAGAGTTATTAGAAGCAAATTTAAAGCACCATGAAAGTCAAAAGCTTTAAAAGGAATTTTCCGAAGGGCACAAGAACGGTTTAACAATAACGGCATGAGCAATTATAAAATACCACAACTTCCATTGTCTTTAGACCTAGAATCCAAAGCGATTCTCAAAAAAGCAGCCACAGCCCGCAGTGCCTTAGCCGAAATGAAGGGGGCTGCACTGAGTATTCCCAACGAACAAATATTGATCAATACGCTTTCGCTTCAGGAAGCCAAAGACAGTTCGGCTATTGAAAACATTATCACCACACATGACGAGTTGTTTCAGTCGGATTATTTGACGAAAGATTTTAAAACCCTTGCCAGTAAGGAAGTGCACAATTATGCGGCAGCTTTGCGATGGGGGTTTCAAACGGTGAAAGAAAAAGGATTTCTGTCTGTCAATCATATCATCGACATGCAGGCTTCCATTGAGGAAAACAGGGCCGGTTTCCGAAAAGTGCCGGGTACAGAGCTGAAAAATGAACAAACAGGGGAAGTGGTTTATACCCCACCCCAAACGTATGATGCAGTGGTGGCGCATATGAGCAATTTAGAGCAATTCATGAATGATGATGACTTGTGCGATTGGGATCCCCTGGTGAAAATGGCAGTGGTGCACCATCAGTTTGAAAGTATTCATCCCTTCTACGACGGGAATGGCCGAACAGGAAGGATAATCAATATTCTGTATCTGGTAAAAGAAGGTATGCTGAATTTGCCCATCCTGTATTTAAGCCGTTATATCAATCAGAACAAAGCAGATTATTACCGTTTGCTCCAAAAAGTAAGAACTGAAAATGCATGGGAGGAATGGGTGCTGTATATGCTTGATGGAGTAGAACAGACTTCTTTGCAAACCATCAAAATTATTGAAGGAATTAAAAATCAGATGAAGAGACAAAAAGAACGAATGAGGACAGAACTCCCAAAAATTTACAGTCAGGATTTGCTCAATAATCTATTTCGTCATCCCTACACCAAAATTGATTTTGTAATGGATGAAATCGGAGTAAGCAGAAAAACTGCCGCCAAATATCTGGATGAACTTGACTGGCTTGGAATTGTGAACAAAGAAAAGATTTGGAAGGATAATTATTACATCAACAAGGATTTATTCAATCTTTTGCAAAATGTCAGCCATTTATAGTCAAAAGCAAAAATTGGAAAAATTTACCCGTGATCACTTTGTCATGGGTAAAATACTCGGATTTCTACCCATGATCAGTTTTTCATGTAAAGAAAACCGCCAAAAGCTATACATGACAAAACCAACATGTAAAGAAAACACCACTTTTCTATACATGATATAAAACGAAATGAGCACGTAATGGACACTAAAATTTCGTCTATACCCGAAAATTTCGTCTATACCCAAAAAACCCATAAAACGCGATGTACAAATAACACAACAAAGGCACAAAAAAAGAAAATTGCAGATCGCCGGTAAGATCTGCCACAAGCCCCTGAAGCGGCGGAATGATGGCTCCACCCACAATCGCCATGACCAAAAGGGAAGAACCCTGACCGGTGAGGGAACCGAGCCCTTTAATGGCCAGGTCAAAAATGGTGGGAAACATGATGGAATTAAACAGTCCCACCGCAATGACTGACCACATGGCCAGGGCGCCTTCGGTAAAAATTCCAATAGCCAGCAGCGCCAATGCCGTGGCAGCAAACAATCCGAGCGTGCGGTTTGGGATGAATTTTCCGAAAAGGAGCACGATGATATTGAGCACAATGATTGATAAAGTGATCAGCGCCAGTTGTAAATCGTAAATGCTAAAAATGGTAATGAATGTAATGCTGGTGATTACCGCAATAATCAAATACTTGTAAAGTGATTTTGAAAAACGGGCCAGGGCGACAGCGCCAAAAAAGCGCCCGATCATGGCGCCACCCCAATAAAATGCGAGATAATATTTGGCTTCAGCTTCCGGCAATCCGGCTATTTGCGGAAGCTTGAGATAGCCAATCAGGGTGCTGCCAATGGCCACTTCGCCACCCACGTAAGCGAAAATGCAAAGCATGCCCAGAATGAGATGGCGCTCCCTGAGCGCACCAAATTTGGTGCTTACAGCTGTGCCGGATTGAATATTAGGTAATTTTGAAAACGAGATGAGCAAAGCCAACACGAGCAGTACGGCTGCAAGTCCGATGTAGGGAAGAATTACAGAATCGGCAGTGCCTTCGTTGGACATGATGTTTTCCACTTCATTGAAGATCAAATATCCCCCGATGAGCGGGGCGAGGGTGGTACCCAGTGAGTTCAGTGCCTGTGAGAGGTTCATCCGGCTGGATGAGTTTTCCGGTGGGCCGAGTATCGCCACATAAGGATTGGCAGTGATCTGAAGGACCGCGATGCCCGAGGCAAGCACGAATAAAGCGAGCAGAAAAAATCCATAGTTCAACATATTGGCTGCCGGCAGAAACAGCGCACAACCCACAGCAGCGATGGCGAGACCGAGAATAATTCCTTTTTTGTAACCAATCTTCAGGATGGGATCGCCTTTGGTGGCTGAGAGAATGAAGTAAATCAGAGAAACGATAAAGTATGCCCCGAAGAAAGCCGTCTGAATCAGCATGGCCTGCCAATGCTGCAGGGTGAATACCGCCTGAAGTTTGGGGATCAGAATATCGTTGAGACAGGTGATAAATCCCCACATGAAAAACAGGATGGTCACGGTGACCAGCGGTCCGGTGTAATTTTTATTGCGGTCGATACCGGTTGATGCGGTTGAAGCGCTGCCTGAAGATATTCTCGCCATTTAGAGGGTTTGATTTGTTTGAGCGTTTGAAATCGGTGGTATTTTATTTATTCAAGTTTCGCACATTTATTTCTAGAACATAATCTCTGTAAATGTATTTCGTAAATGTCAGGTCGAGTGATTTTTGAAGGAGCGTAGCGGATTCAAAAATTGTATCGAGACCCTTGCGAATGAAAATTTCCCAGCATCTCGATTATTCGCACGTGTCCGCTTTCAGCTGTGCTCATGAGCTCGTGCCTCGCTTGGTTCAATTTTCAACCTAAGAATCTGCTCACCTTGCTTCGCCGCGGTGGCATCTTCTAAGGTCGAAAATCACTCGATGTGACGGAGTTAACGAATTGTGGATTGCGGGATTAGCATAAAGCGGGTGTTAGAAAATTGAGTTATTTATTTAAATAGTTTTCGTCTTTCGAAAAAGAATAGGGAAAATCATCCGGATTGATTCCCCTTGATTTATTTGGGTCGGGTGCCATTTCAAATTTAATTTTTGCGCCTTTCATCAGTTCAGAATGGCCCAACCAATTCCGGGGATATGGCTTTCCATTGAGTGTTGCCGACTGAATATATCTGTTTGCTGGGTTGTTTCCCGGGGCTTCAATTACGAGTTCTTTCCCATTTTCGAGATGAATGGTGATTTTTTCAAACATGGGAGAACCGATCACGTATTGATCAACCCCCGGACACACCGGGTAAAATCCCAGCGCGGAAAATACATACCAGGCGGATGTCTGCCCGTTGTCTTCGTCCCCACAATACCCATCCGGCGCCGGGGTATACATGCGATCCATGGTTTCGCGTACCCAGAATTGAGATTTCCAGGGTTCGCCCGCGTAATTGTACAGATAGGTCATGTGCTGAATGGGCTGGTTTCCGTGCGCATACTGGCCCATATTGGCGATCTGCATTTCGCGGATTTCGTGAATTACAGCCCCGTAATACGATTCGTCGTAAAGCGGCGGCAGGCTGAAAACGGAATCGAGTTTGGAAACAAAATGCGCACGACCGCCCATGAGATTGATCAGCCCATCCATGTCGTGAAATACCGACCAGGTATAGTGCCAGCTGTTGCCTTCGGTAAAAGCATCTCCCCATTTATATGGATTAAACGGCGACTGAAAAGTTCCGTCCTTGTTTTTTCCCCGCATCAAGCCGGTGGATGGGTCGAAAAGATTCCGGTAATTCTGAGACCTGGCGGCGTAAAGTTTCAGCTCGGACTCCGGGCGCTTGAGCGCTTTGGCGAGCTGGAAAATGGAAAAATCGTTGTAGGCATATTCGAGCGTGCGCGCCGCATTTTCATTGATGTCCACATCGTAGGGCACATAACCCAGGTCATTGTAAAAATCCACTCCTTTGCGGCCAACAGCAGCAAGGGGACCTTCATTTTTGGTGCCATGTTGCACGGCTGCATAAAGTGCTTCGATGTCGTATCCGCGCAGACCTTTGATGTGCGCATCGGCCACAACGGACGCCGAGTTGTTGCCGATCATCACGTTCCGAAATCCGGGACTGGCCCATTCGGGTAGGAAGCCCCCTTCTTTCCAGGCATTGACCAATCCTTCCTGCATTTCAATATTCATGGAAGGGTAGGCCAGATTCAGAAAGGGAAACAACGCCCGGAAGGTGTCCCAAAATCCCGTGTCCGTAAAAAGTTTTCCGGGAAGGACCTGACCGTTGTATGGGCTGTAATGCACCGTTTCGCCGGCGGCATTGATCTCGTAAAATTTTCGTGGAAAAAGCAGGCTGCGATACAGACAAGAATAGAAAGTCCGCATCTGATCCACTGTACCGCCTTCCGCTTCCACCACACCCAGCACCTTGTTCCAGGTGGCTTCCCCGCTTTGTTTCACCGTTTCAAAACTGCGATCGCCAATCTCTTCCAGGTTTCGCTCGGCCTGCCCGTGGCTGATAAAAGACGATGCCACCCGGGCGTGGATTTTCTCGCCTTTTCCCGAAAGGAAACGCACCACAGAGCCGACATGGTCTGCCGTAATTTCGCGATTGTCCACTACCGAATCACCTGACCAAACGATGAATTCTGAAATGGGTTTATCAAATTGAATGATGAAATAATTTTTAAAATTGGCTGGCACACCGCCGCTGTTTTTGGTGGAATAACCGATGATTTTTCGCTCCTCCGGAATCACCTTGATAAACGAACCTTTGTCCAGCGCATCGATCACCACCCATGCGCTATCGGTTTCCGGAAACGAAAACCGAAACATGGCCGCGCGTTCGGTCGGAGTAATCTCGGTTGTCGTGTTGTGGTCTGCGAGATATACGCTGTAATAATGCGGTTTTACGGTTTCAGATTTATGCGAAAACCAACTGGCGCGGTCGTCTTCTTTCCAGCGCGGTTTCCCGGTAAGGGGCATCAGCACAAACTGCCCATAATCGTTCATCCAGGGCGAAGGCTGATGGGTTTGTTTAAAGCCGCGAATCTTGTCGGCGCTGTACATATACGCCCAGCCATCGCCCATTTTTCCGGTCTGTGGCGTCCAGAAATTCATGCCCCAGGGCATGGCGATGGCGGGATAAACATTGCCGTTTGACAGGGAATATTTGGAATCCGTGCCCATAAGCGGGTTTACCCAATCAACGGGATTTTGAATTTTGTCAACGTGCTGAGCAGAAATTGACATTGAACAAAATACCAGGGCACACCACGCTGCATACTTCATAGAAATTGTTTGAACCGGATTTGAATCGGGTAAAAATAGACTTAAAGTTGATTGGCATATTGGACTTTCGTCAAAATGCGGTGTAGCCTGAATTATTTTTGGTCGCAACTTAATTAACCCTTCCTTCAAGTTCAATTAACACAGGAGTTGCAATTTCGAACCGTGTTAAAGCAAAGTTTAGTCGTCGGGTATGTATGTTTTACGATGGGTGTTGGGGCGCAGGATATTACAGAAGTATGTGCGTTACCGGTCCACAGTGATTCCACCTTTGTCCTGGCGCGCGAAATACTGCGCGATGCGGAATCGATGCAGGACACGTTGCGCGCGGCGCAGGCGCATTTTGTGCTCGGACGTTATTTTTTTGAAGGTGGATCTTTCGAGCAGGCGCTGGAACAATTTCTCCATGCCGAACACCTGATCGATACAGAAAATAATCCTGCCTGGCAGGCGAAAATCAAAGCCCATCTCGGCACGGCCTTTCACTATTCCAGTGATTCGGAAGCATCTCACGCCCACCTGCTGGAAGCGCTGGAAGACTATGAAGGCATCGGCGACAGCGCCGGCCTCGCTGATGTGTTCGGACGCCTCGGACATTACCACGAAAAAAATGGCCAGTACGAAATCGCGCTTGATTATCAGCAACGGGCTTTGAATATTTTCGCCGACGGTGATTCAGAAGGCATGGCGGCTATTTATGAAAACATCGGCAGCATTCATGAAGATCTTGGCCATTTTGCGGAAGCGCGGGTCTATTTCGAAAGAGCGCTCAACCAGCTCAAAGGCTCGGGCGATACCTATCGCCTGGCCAACGTTTACAACAACCTCGGCGACTCCTACCGGAAATCGGGGAATTACACCGAAGGACTGGTTTACACCCGCAAGGCACTGTCCATCGCGCGCGAAAACCAGAATCCCTACCTTGAGAAAAGTGCCCTGCGCGACATCGCCAAAACCTATTCTGAGCAGGCGCGATACGATTCTGCTTTTTATTACAATGAATTGGCCTACCTGAGTTTTGATACATTGTTCGGGCTGGAAGTGGCCAAACAAATTGCCAAGAGCAAGGTGGTATACGAAACGGAAAAAAAGGAAAACCAGCTTCAGCTGAAAAACAGCGAGATTGAATTTTTGGAAAAAGAACAAGCCCTGAGCAAGGCTTTTCAATACACGTTTGGGATCGCGTTTTTGCTGCTGCTCTCCATTGCCATCTGGCTTTTTCGCCTGCAGCGACAAAAGATGCGAAGCAGCAAACTCATATTCGAACAGCGGGAAGCCATCTATCAAACCCAGGAAGATCTCAACCAGCAAAAACTCAAAAATGCCGCACTCAAGGAATCCAAATTGCGCACGGAACTCGAGAACAAACGCCTGCGGGAAATTTACCTCAACGACCAACTCGAGCTCCGCTCGAACGAACTCACTTCACACACCTTAAAAATAATCCGCAACAACAAGTTGCTCCACGAACTCCGCGATCAGATATCCAAAGGCTCCGGAGAAAAAAACCTGAAAGCCCTGCAAAAAACAATGGACAGCCACTTGCGCGTCGACAAAAACTGGGAGAGTTTTCAGGAGCTTTTTGAAAAAGTGCACGAAGATTTTTACCGCAAACTCATGGAACGGGCCCCAGACCTGAGCCCGGCGGAAATCAGACTCTGCTGCCTGCTCAAACTCAACCTGCCTTCCAAAGACATCGCCGCCATGCTCGGCATCTCACCCGACAGCCTGCGCATCGCCAGATATCGCTTGCGCAAAAAACTCAATCTGGAAGGGAAGGAGAAGTTGAGTAAATATGTGATTCAGCTTTGAGCGGGGTATTTTAGGGGGATTGATTGTTCTCTGTAATGCCGCCCGGCAACAGGCACCGACTATGACGGCGACATCCGCTCCGACCGTCAAGACATTCTCACCGGGCTGGGGGATTGGTTTTCGGAAAGGTAGGAGGGGAGGTTAGTAGATTGGGAGCAGATGTTGCAGTAAAGGCTGATGGTCATTTGGGTAATTGGATTAACTTTGGGGATGCCAGGATACATTGCTGAAAATCTCATAATTTAAATAAGTGATGTATTGGGAAGTTATGGAAAAGGTAAGTATAGCGACACGTTGTGCCTCATGCAACCGATACAACTGAAAGTCGCTATTTTATAAATTGATTAGATTTGAACTATGCTCACAAAAGGGGAGATATTATCCAAACT
>JBGTLS010000276.1:0-3587 GCA_041744015.1 Cryomorpha sp.
CATAATAAGTGCGTGATTATCGGCCGATACTTCCAGCGCGGATTTAGATTGTTCATATTTTTCCTTGGCTTTACCAAAATCAATAGTTGCCCGATCCCAAGCTTTTTCCTTTTGTTTTGCTTTTGGTCCATATCCGTTCTCGCCAAATTTGCCGTCGATTTCATCCAGATATGTTTGTTTGGCATCCATTTCAATTTTCTGTAGTCGCTCCACTTGTTGCATATATGGAGCAATTTGTTGTGAATGCGTGTCGATATATTCCTGCTTTGTTGCGGTAAAAACGTTCTGAGCCTTCTTGCCCTGGTAGTTGATGATGTCTTCTTCAAATATTACCATATCAAATGCCACGGCACCTAATATAGCGCTCAGAATTGCAAAGCCAAATCGAAACCATGTCATCAATCGATTATTTCCAGAACTGACCGCAGTGACAAAGCTGCGATCTACAAGGAATATAATGCCTGCCATGCATACAGAAACGGCAATTGCGACCGGCATTGATGTGTTGAGTAAATTCCTGCTTAAAAGAAATCCCGTGATACCCCAAATAAATACCGGAATGAGCAGCAAAAGAGCCAGGGTAGAGATTTTTTGCCTGCTTGCGAGCGTTTGCTTTTTGAGCAGGGCGTTATCATATCCGAATACGAAGGATGCTAATTTTAAAGTCATGGTTTCTGGGATTAATGGTTCATAAATCGATTCGTGAGTAAGCGCTCGTCTGTAAAAAGTGCGAATCCCTTTTCAAAACCCATGCGGTAGTCGCATATGGCTTTTTCAATAAAACCTTCTTTTTTCACGGCGAGTTCCAGTTCTGCTTCAAGAGCAGCTTTGTCCAATTTCAAATAGTCGTGCCTGGTTTGAATGCGGATGTACTGCTCAGGCATGTATTCCTTCACGCTGTCCATCAGGAAGGGTTGCAGTTCAGCGATATCAGCTTCCACCTCTTCAATCTTGCTGCGGAAGACCAGTCTGAATTCGGCTACCGTACTATCTATACGGTTGGTGAGGTGATCGATCCGGTGGAGTTCATACCCATCGCGGAAACCTTCCTTTTCGAAATTCCTGTGTAAGATTTCGTCCAGGGAGCGGATATTTCTCTTCTGTTGGACTTCTTCGACGATTGGTTCATCGTGACTCACAAAAAGTCGTTCGTCGACAAATGTGGGGGTTGGTGCAGTTTCAGCGGTGCGCGCTTTTCCGAAAAATAGATCTAAGAATTTCATAAGAACTGGATTAAATGATTGGTTAAAAATTAAATGGTTTTTATTGGGATGGTAAATTGTGTATGCCCGATCTTGTGGCACTCTTCGCAGAAAGTGATAAGAAATCGCGGGTCATAGGCCCAGGGCTTTTGCCACTCCCCAGAAAGCTTTAGTTTGTGGTATTGGCGGTGATGTACCTGAAGGTTGTGGACATTCCCACAATTTCGGCATTTGTGCAAATCGCGTTCAAGAATTTGATTTCTCTTTTCTTTCCACAATTCGTTTCGCAATGCTTCCGCATATTGGTTTTGGTCATAAATGGCTTCGTGTTGTTGCATAACATTCTGTTTTTGTTGTTGCTGACACAAACTTCCATTATATTGGTGCAATCATTTTGCACAGCTCAGAAATCTTTCAATTTCGTACCATGCCAATCAATAAAAATGCACTTATCCGATACAAGGCCCTGGACAAGTGCTTCGGCAATTTTGGCCGGAAATATTACATTCAGGATCTGTTGACAGCTGTAAACAATGCATTGAGTGCGCATGATCCCGATTCTACCGGAATACAATTGCGGCAGTTAAGGAGTGACATCAGTTTTATGAAGAGCAGCGATGGTTTCTCAGCGCCGATTGAAGCCTTCTTGGAAGGGCGAAAGGCATATTACCGCTATGAAGACAAAAAATTTTCCATCAACAATACCCCCCTGAATGTTACAGAAGCGGAGCAACTGAAAATGGCTTTATCAATTCTGGAACGGTTTGAAGGTGCGCCTCAATTCGAGTGGATGAATGAGTTTGCTCCCATGTTGAGCAATCAGTTTGGCTTGCGCAATGAAACCCGGAAAGTAATCGCATATGAATCAAATGTCGATTACACGGGTTATCATCATATCACAACGCTCTTTAATGCCATCACAAATGAACGCGTTCTAAATGTGACCTATTTGCCGTTCGGCAAAGAAGCTAATAATCTGAATTTTCATCCATATTATTTGAAACAATACAACAACCGCTGGTTTGTTTTTGGGCTAAATGAAGCCATGAAAATTGACAAGTGGAATATGCCCCTGGACCGAATTCAGGTGATAGATGAAATAGACCATCCTTTTATCAAAACGGAGATAGACTGGGAAGATCATTTTTTTGACATTATCGGAGTCACCAGACCTGCGGAGGCTGAATTGGTTAATGTACACCTCCAATTTAACGCAGTACAGGCTCCGTACATCCTCACCAAACCATTACATCCATCACAAAAGAGTAAAAGAAACGAAGACGGTACTTTGGAAGTGAGACTTAAATTGGTGGAAAACTTTGAACTGGAAACCAAAATTCTCTCCTTTGGCGAAAAAGTCCGGGTGATTGGACCTGAAGGTTTAAAGCAAAAAATATTTTCTCGGTTATCTCAAAGTATCGAAGGATACCAATAAGCAAATGATTCTTTATTATTACAATAGGATTATTACAATATGATCTGATAATGTAGTTTATCCGCACATCATATTGACCTGTGCATTTAGATTGCACTGTTGCTGTTCACCTTTGTTTTGTAATCGTAAAACAAAGAAAACATTGGCGAGCTTAGAAGAATTAAAACGGAAATAGCTGAATATTGTAAAAAATTATACTGAAATGACGAGAGCCAAAGTCAACTACATTAGGAGAAAATTTAACGCTGTGCAAGTCCTAATGAAATCCAAAGGCAAAGATTTGATCGGAGCGATTTTCTTTTTTTTATTGATATTGGTGGTTGCTTCCGGAGTTGCAAGACTATTAAATGCCACATTCGTTCCATTTCTATTCTCTCAGGTATCATCTGGTATTGTAACTGATATTGGCGTTATTTTGTTGCTTCTCATTTTGTTTGTTAAGTGGTCAGGCAAAATTTTAAAGGCATATGTCCCTTCGTTCCGAATTACTTTGATCATAAGTGGTGTGGTAGTAATTTATTCATTTCGAGAATATATATTTGATTCTTCATGGACTTACTTTTCCTTCAAATATTTTCCATCATTCAATTATCTGAGTATAATTTATTTATTGTTCATTGGACAAATACTCTTTTATGTCAATAGGTGGTCCAAATTTTATAAGGCTATTGGGAATGGGATATCACGTTTTAATACTTGGTTAGATAAATTATTCAAGATTGCTGATTCTGAGACCAATGAAGAAGTAAAACACGAAGGATTCTATTGCGATGAGCCATTGGATGAAGAGGATGAAGAGGATGAGGAGAATGAAGATCTGTTAGGGTATGGCACCTATGCTAGTCGTATTGCAGAAAACCTTCGAAAAACGCGCAGTAAACATTCATTCGCTGTCGGATTGAATGGAAAGTGGGGTAGTGGCAAAACTTCCTTTATGAACAGAATGAAGC
>JBGTLS010000277.1:0-8295 GCA_041744015.1 Cryomorpha sp.
TGCTTAATCGTTGGGTGCGTAAATTTCCCAATATTCTCGTGGAGTTAAAATCTTCGTGTATTCAAATTCGGTGATTGTAAAATCCCGGGTGTTTCCGGTTATCAGATAATCTGAAGAAGTTACTGCCGCCAATTCCAAAAACTTGTTATCGCTCGTGTCACTTAAGATTTCAATTTTTCGATCCGTTTTATAAAAAGTTGAAATTTCCAACAGCTTGCTCAGTACTACATCAGCTTTTGATTTAAAGTTTAGAAACTTATTAAACTTTTTTCTATTGATCACCTCGAGATATTCAGTGAAAATTTCTTCCGAAAGACAAGTTTCAACTTTTTCGGTGAGTACTAAGCTGTATAAAATTTTGGTCGGAATATCATTTGAAATCAGGGCGGAAATAATGACGTTGGTGTCAAGAATTATTTTTTGCATCCCGAACAGCTTTTATTTCGGCATCAATATCGTCCAGGTTCATTTTTGAAAGCCCAACCTTTTCCGCAATTTCGTTGCTTTCCAAAAGTGCCTTACGGGCATACTCGGTGCTGATCAATTCCACAAGATCGGTGAACTTCAACTCACTCCTGTCCAATTTATATTTTTTGTAATCGCTTTCACTTACTTTAATCTGGATGGTCCGCATAACTTTTGATTTCGTCATTCGAATTTACAAAATTTAAAAGACCAACGCCCACCTGCCAAAGGAGGGTCGCCGATAAAAAGCAGAAGTGCAGGTAGAAAAATCCCAACCGCAATCTCGAGCTTCAACTCCCATCTCCGCATCCCCCACTCCGAACTCCCCACTCACTTCAAATCAAAAAGATCCGCCACTCCTAAAACCCGCTCCACGGTAAATCCCTCGCCAAACTCCACCCCGATCGTCCGGCCGTATTCCCGCGCGCGGGCTTCTACAAAATGAACGAACTGGGGGGTGGAAATCGGTGTGATTTCGTCGGGTTTCTGTTCTGTGCCGTTGTAAAACTGGCTTGAAAAAGCGCGGATGGCTTCCATCTTTTTTTCAAAAGTATCGGTTATGTCGACCACGAAATCGGGTTTGATATAAAAATCCTGCACGAAATGGTAGATGGCTTTGGGGCGCCAGGAATTCTGACCTTTGCCTTCGGATGTAAAGGTTGGGATAGCGCGTAATCCGCTGAGATAACAGGCATCCGACACAAGTTTGGCTGCTTTGGCATGGTCGGGATGGCGGTCGTGAACGGTATTGGTGAGCACAATGCGGGGTCGGTATTTCCTGATGAAGGGAATGATCGCCATCTGCTGTTCTTTGGTATTGTCGAGAAACCCATCGGGCAGGCTGGCGTTGACGCGAAATGCAACCCCGAGAATTTTGGCGGCAGCCGTTGCCTCATCGGCGCGGAGTTCGGGCGTACCGCGCGTACCCAGTTCGCCGCGGGTGAGGTCGAGAATGCCTACGGTTTTGCCCTGGGCGATGGATTTGGCCATGGTGCCTCCCGCTCCGAGTTCGGCGTCATCGGGATGGGCAGCGATGACAAGTATATCGAGTTCTTTCATGATAAAAAGGCTTTGAGTTCAGTGTAAAACTTTTGCGTTGGGAATCCCATCACATTGTAAAACGAACCTTCGATGCGGTCAATGCCGGCATAACCGATCCATTCCTGAATCCCATAAGCGCCGGCTTTGTCCATTGGCTTGTACTTCTTCACGTAGTGGCGGATGTCGTCCAGGTCCAAATCGGCAAAAAACACCTTTGTAAGGTCGTGAAAACTGCGTTGCTTTTCGCGGGTGGTGATGCAAACGGCTGTGATCACTTCATGTTGACGTCCACTCAGGGTGGCGATCATCTCCACTGCCTCTTCCTCGCTTTCGGGCTTGTTGAATACATGATCGCCCAGCCACACGATGGTATCAGAAGTAATGAGCAATTCATCTCCTCCAAGATCTTCCATGAATGCTGCGGCCTTTTTTTCCGAAAGGTATACGGCAATATCCGCGCCCATTAATGTTTCCGGGAAGGACTCATCCACCTCCTGGGAACGTACCGTAAAGGGTATCTCAAGTCCTTTCAGAAGTTCGTGGCGCCTCGGGGATTTGGAGGCGAGCACGACCTTGTATTTTCCCAAATCAACCAACCTGCGGGACGTAATAAATGTAATAATGCATCACGCTGTAGAGTATCCCACCGAGCATGGCGATTTTCAAAAAATTGCCCGCCCGCACAAATTCGGGTCGGCGCACGGCGCGGTGGTTGTACCACAAACTCAACACCATCGGAATCAGAACGGCCACGACGAGATAAATCAGCGAGAGGTGGTCACTGACCACTTTTTGCTGGAGCACCAACAAGGAAACCATGGTAAAAACAATCAGACCGGCGGTAATTTTCTTGGCGTTTTTGATGCCGTACACGAGGGGAATGGTCCTGGCCCGGATTTTCATATCTCCTTTCACGTCGGCCATGTCTTTCTGAATTTCCCGGATCAGGTTGAGTAAAAATGCAAATACGGCATACCCAATGATGAAGTAAAACATGTATTTGAAGTAAATCGCGGGGTCTTCTTCGGGCCTGGTGAGCTCAAAATACTGCGCCACTTCAGCGCCATACACTTTGATGAGCAGGGGAATTTCGTAAATACCGACGAGGACGGGTACGAGACCTGCGAGCACAGCGATGATCACATTGCCAATAATCAACTCGCGTTTGAACTGCACGCTATAAAACCAGAGGGAACCCGCAGCGAAAAAATGCACGATACTCAGTTTCCACATCCCTATGGTGTAGGCCACGTAAAAAACAATGGCCAAACCGAGGAGGTTCAAAACCTGATGAACGGCCATGGCCACCCGGCGTTTCACATGGACACCCACGATAATGTCGCGGGGTTTGTTGACCCTGTCGGTGCGTTGGTCAAAATAATCGTTGATGACGTTTCCCGCAGCGGCTATGAGAACCGTACCAAGTACCAGTAGAAAAAAATGGAATTGGGACAGTTGCAGTGAATAACCATTTACCTCAACGAGTGGTGCGAGCACGTAATACCGCATCAGCCACATAGTAAGCGCGATGATAAACAGATTCAGTGGCCTGAACAGGCGAATTAACTGGAAAAATTTCTGCATCCTTACCATTCGTGTGCATCTGTATCAAACCATTTACCCTGCACGCGCAATGTTTGTTCGATGACGTCGCGCACACATCCATGTCCACCATTGCGGTGAGACACGTAGTGCACCACCCGACGCACTTCCTCACAGGCATCGGCAGGGCACGAAGCCACACCAACCAGCTTCAGCACTTCATAATCAGGTATGTCATCGCCCATGTAAAGTATTTCTTCAGCAGACAATTGTTGAGTGGAGACGAAGGTATTAAATACGTCCACCTTATTTTTGCTTTCCAGAAAAACATGACGCACACCCAGTCGCTGTAGGGCATCTGACATAGCGACGGAATTTCCACCCGTGATGATGGCTACCTGATATCCTTTTTTCACGGCATATTGCAGGGCATATCCATCGCGTGAACTGAGCTGACGAATGAGTTGTCCGTCGGGCATCACACTCACCATGCCGTTTGTAAGCACCCCGTCAACATCAAAAATCATTGTGGTGATTTTCGGAAGGCGCTCCTTATAGCTGATGCTCATGGTTTCTGTTGTAAATCTCCCGGGTGAGCAGGTCGTAAATTTTACGGAAGTTGTTGTCTTCCCCGAGCAAAGTCTGATGGGCTTTGATGGTTTCCAGATCGCCCCGCGAAGCCGGGCCGGTTTGAGAATCAGCCGCGCTTTGCATCAAAACTTTGTTGGCTGTTTCCAAAATTAAAGGATGCATAATGGTGCGGTCGATACCGGCTTTGTCCAGCAATTCTTCCGAAAATTCAAACATCAGGTTGGCGAAGTTATTCGCAAAAACCGCTGCGAGATGGAGTGATTTGCGCTGCTCGGAGGAGAGGATATGCACTTTTCGCGAAAGCTTCTCAGCCAGGGCTCCAAGGGCATTTAAATCATCGTCGTTTTCTGCCTCGAGGCAAAAAGGCACATTCTCCCAAACCACTTTTTTGTCGAGGGAGAAACTCTGAAGGGGATAAAAAACACCACGGCGCAGGTAATCCGGTATCACCTTCATGGCCACTGCTCCGGATGTATGCGCTACGAGGGCGGTATTGTGTTCGGACAATTGGCGCGCTACGGTGCCAATGGCGTCATCTGTAATGGCAATTAAGATGAGATCAGCGTTGATTTTTTTCGTGAGGTCGGAAATGACATTGGTCCGCAATTTTTGCGTAAGCCTGTCAACTTCATCCTTTTTCCGACCGAATACTCCGGCGATTTCAATCCCGGATTTTTGCAGTGCTACGCCGAGTTGATTTGACACCCGACCTGCTCCGATCAGGGCTATCCTGTTTATTTCCTTCATTCTTTGACTCTTTGACAATTCGTTTAGAAATGCGGATGCGGTGTCTTACGGCCATGACGCTTCCCAAAAACATGATGATACAACCGAGCCACAAGATATTAATCATTGGGAACTGAATGGCCTGCATCACAATAAATTCTTTTCTGTTGGAAATATGCTCGGAGATGGAAAAAGTGTGCTTGCCAGTGAGCGGGTCGATTTTGTCAAAACTGATTTGCAATCCAGACTCATCCTGAATAACCGGATCGGGAATGTGCAATACAGAATCCCGAAGAATGTAAAGTGGCTCGGCTTCGTATATGTTTCCACGACTGTCTTTCACACCGATCGAAGCTCGCACCGCGAGATCATTTTGTCCGATCATATAAGCCTCACGATCTGCATCTCTTACCACCGAAAGACCATTGAGGCGCACCATTGTGGCTCCGATAAAAGCTGTATCGCCTACGGCCAATATTAACTCCACGGGGGTGCGAAAGCCGGCCTCATTCGAATCCACTTCCAGCTCGGCCCACCGTACGTGGGTGTAGATGTCCCGGTTGAAATACCGTTTGGTGGCAGGTTCCGGCACATTGCCAAATTCGGGATTCATCTGAATGCGCGGATCGAGGGAGAAGAGTTTTTCGCCGGGCTTGTGGGGCGACCAGCGTTTGATGCCATCGATATCAATGGTGCGTGGATCTTCCACGAGTTCCCAATGATCCTGATCCATGATAAAATCGGGGCCGGGTTCGTGTGAATCTTTCGCCCTGAATACGGCTCCCCGTGCGATGGTGAGTTCACCAATAGTGAAGGTTCGCGGCACTTTCGTGAAATAATCCACCTGATAATAGATGTTGACCCCCTCCTTTTTGCGATCGACATAACTCACAAAGTACGGCCCCATGGGCACGGTATCCTGATGAAAAAGCAGAATATCCTCGTGGTTTTTGAAATCGTCGTTGAGCTGCTCAATGTCAAACCGGCTGCCGTTTTCAGAAATTTTTTCACTGCGGGAGGTGGAAATGAGGGCCCCTAACATGATCATGGCAAAGCCAATGTGCGCAACAGAAGCACCGGCAAGATCAAATTTCCCCTTAAGCGTACGGACGATGTAATCGAGGTTGGCAACGATGGCGAAAACAGTGGTGAACAACAATATCAACAAGGTAATCTCATCGCCATCATAACCCAGGGCCCATCCGGCGAAAACCGTTATCACCAGTGCTGCAACAAGCGAGAGGGAAATTTTTCGAAGGAATTCGCCAAAATTGGTTTTCCCATAACGCAGGAATTGCCCAAATCCGATCAGAAAAGTAACGATAAACGCGAATGGAATCTGCCATTTGTTGAAATGACTGATCACATCGCTGTGGGGTGCGAGTCGGCCCTCAGCCAGCGATTTGAATCCTTCAATATTGGTCCAACCATAAATGTCCATCAGCGGACCTGTGAAAGGTTGGGCGAGGATATTCCAGATGGGTTTGGAGGTTTCAAGTGCGATCTGTCCGGCAGCCAGAATCAGAACCAGCGATCCGATAAAAATCCAGAATTCTCTGCTCCAGAGCGGTTCTTCCGAAGGGGGTTTGGGGAAAAAGCGGTTGTACGAAACCACTATGAGCACTACGGCCATGAGCAAATAGGCCACAAGCGCAGCGATTTGCAGATCGAAGGCAAAACCAATGATCAGCAGAAACACAGAAGCTCCGACAAAAAGCAGCCGCATCTGGCCTTTCAGCAATAACAGTGTTACAGCTCCCGTCACGATGGTGAGCAGGATAAAAAGGTGCTGCATAATCGATCCATTGGCTGTAAAAGAATGAACCGAAGTATCGCCCAGCACACCGGAGTGAACGAGGAAATTGGCGTACATCACGAGGACAAAAGAGATCAGGGTCAGAAAAATGGCTGTAAACAAGGATCTGTTTTTTCGCTGATTGATCACCATCACGTGGGCCGCGCCAACAATCGTCAGCCAGGGCAGAAGGCTGGCATTTTCAACCGGATCCCATGCCCAAAAACCGCCAAAACTCAAAGCTTCATAAGCCCACGCACCTCCCATAAGGATTCCGATACCCAAAACTGCTACGGAAAAATAAGCCCATGGAATGGCTGGTTGGATCCATTCTTTCAACTTGCCAGTCCACAATCCTGCCACCACAAATGCAAAAGGAATCAGTGTGGATGCATAACCGAGAAACAGTGTGGGTGGATGAATGGTCATCCAGTAGTTCTGGAGTAGGGGATTCATACCACGACCATCCTGAAATGAAGGTATTCTCTGGAGGTAATCGGGCATCAAAGTCCAGGGTAGGCCGATATTATCGGGCATTTCCCGAATCAGGGTGAATGGATTACTCCCAATCTGAAAATCGAAAATAAATACGCCGAGAATCATGCTTCCCAGCATCACCTGCACGATGGACACGACCATCATGGTGAGGTGTTCCCATTTTTTTGCGGTAAGCAAAAGTATATTTCCCAGAAGGGCATGCCAGAAACTCCAGAGCAGGAAACTTCCCTCCCGCCCTTCCCAGAAGGCGGAGAAAATATAACGTATGGGCATGTCCTTGTTGGCGTGTTTCCACACGTAATCGTACTCAAAATACTGATTGATCAGCATGATAAACAGCGTCAGAGCGGCTCCTGTGAGCGCTGCAGTGTGCACCCAAAAAGCCGCACGGCCCATGGTCTGATATATGCGAAGGCCTGTGCGGTGGGCCCGCAAATAAGAAACAGCCGCCATTGCGGCGGCTACCAGTGAAAGTACGACCAGGATTTCGCCGAACGTACCGATCCATGTATGCTCACCTATGTATTCGATCATTCAGTGTATAAATTTCCCGCGGTTTCTTCGTACTCAAACTTGTTTTCTTCCTTGTATTTTGACGGACATTTCATGAGCATCTCGGTGGCGTGAAATTCATCGCCTTTGGCTTTTCCGATAAGGACCACGCTCTCCGATCGCTCAAAATCCTGCGGTTTGCTTTTGTTGAGTTTTACTTTTCGTTTTTCGCCCTGGTTATCGAGCATGGTAAATTCAGTGAGGTTCGGATTTACTTCCGGGTTGTACACGATGTCCGCGCTCCGATCGAGGGTGCCCACAATGTGATATTCCTTGCCCTGATTGTCAAAAGCCTGTGCGAAATCAGAGTAGGAACTGGAATCGCTCACGGAGCCGACAATGAAGGCCACCGAAATGGCGATGATGAGGATGGCTATGATGTGTGTCTTTTTCATGTCAGTTTGGTTTTATCTCTGTCTTCGAGTTTTTTCAATTTTCTGTCTATGGAAATCAGGTAAATCACAAGGAGCACAAATACCACGGCGATCACTGCGATCACCACGTTGATTTTGCCCGAAGAGTACATTGTGTTTTCAAGCCAGTCACCACTGCTTTGGGCTTGGGCCATAACGCTTGTCAGCATACCTATGACTACAAATAACCAGTTTGCTTGTTTAATTTTCATCACGCATTATTTGCTTGTGTTGTAATGAAGCCATTCTGCTTCGGATATTCCAAATCCAGGCACTCATTCCGATCCATCCGATCACGGCCGGATAAAACACAAAACGCAGGTTGTCGTCCAGATCGTATTGGCTAAAGGCCGGATTGCCGCCCACACCGGGATGGAGTGAATCGGTCATTCTTGGCAATACCATCACAAAAAGAATCATCATGGCGAATGCAAAGATATTGTACACAGCGCCGAGTCGGGCCGATTTTTCCTGATCGTTGATAGATGTTTTCAATACAAAATAGGCGAGGTAAACCAGAACGCCGAGTGCGGCACCGTTGAGCCGGGGATCGCTCACCCACCAGGCGCCCCATGCAAAACGCGCCCAGATAGAACCCGTGGCCAATCCCACAGCGGCAAACAAGAGGCCCACGTGGGCTGCATTGCCCGCTGAAATGTCGTGGAGGGGATT
>JBGTLS010000278.1:0-2765 GCA_041744015.1 Cryomorpha sp.
GACACAGAAAATACTGATCTGATCCAACAAACGGGATATCTCGTGAGTGCCGAACGCAAAGGGCCCCTTCTTCGATACCTGATTGGGAAACACGAAATGAAACAGGTCCTTGTTTTCACCTCTTCCGTTTATCAGGCCGATCTGGTAGCCAACAAGCTTGCAAAAGCCGGGATTAAAGCCGCGGCCATTCATAGCAAAAAAAGTCAGGGGGCACGCCGGGAAGCACTCGATCGGTTTAAAATCGGCAGCCTCCACGTGCTGGTCACCACCGATTTATTGTCCCGGGGCATCGACATTGCCTTTTTGCCATTTGTGATCAATTACGAGTTGCCCCGCTCACCAAAAGATTTCGTGCACCGCATTGGTCGCACAGGTCGGGCCGAGAATCCTGGTGAGGCGATTACTTTCGTGACTCCGGATGACACCCACCACTTTAAAATCATTCAAAAGAAAATGAAGAAATATGTGGTCATGGTGGATGCAGACAGTTTGGATTTTTAAGAAATTGATTTAGTAATCCAGTAATTTAACAGGTTTCCAAAATTGTATTCGGATTATTTTATTTCAATAGAGCTGCATTTCCCTGAGGATATCGCACTTCGTAAACAAACCTGAGCTCTCCCCGTGAAGCCGGAGCGAGCATCACTTCCCATCTCAATTCACCGGTTTTGTCGTTGATCTTTGCCCCATCGTGCGATTTGAGTTCCACCTGTACCGATTTGAGCTCCGAGACGGGGTACTGGTCGTATAAAATCACTTTTACAGAATCGGGTCGGTTGTTGCGAAGACTCAGATCCCAGGCCTGGGTTTCACGGACGTTGTTCCCGATAATCCGCTTGTCATTGAGTTCGCGGTTACCCTGGCGCATAGCTATAATGTTTTTGTCGCGGCCCAAAGACAGTGTGAGGGTATCGGCAGTTTGAGAAGCATCCACAAAAGTATTTCCTGTAAAGGTGCCCCTGAAATAGATGCTCGCCGGGCCGGAAAGCAGGTTGAGGTCAGACCAGGCATTTAGGTTTGCTGTTAGAAATGCTTCAGGATTGAGTTTGGGCACCGCATGGTAAATGTACTCCACTGGGACCTGCACTTCTTTGATGCGCAGCTGATAATCCTGTCCATCGCTACGTACAGTGAACGGCACGTCTATGGCATATTCCAGATTGGCTACATTGGTGGTAATAGTATTGGCGATAAAATCCTCACTGTCATATTGCTCCAGTTTAATATCTTCATAAAACCCTTTATCAAATCTTAAATCTTTCTCAGATGCTTTTTGACGACGGGGCGATGTTTGAACACCTGCCATCCGAATTTCATCTCTGCGAAAGCGACTAATGGAGCCACCATCCCTTTCGATAAGTGGAATTTCAAAATCAACCACTTCAAACTCATTGAGTGAAATTCCGGAATGCATTTGAATGTCCTGAAAAGTAATTTTTTCGTGATCTATCGGAACAGAAGACAATTGAAGAGCATCATAACCTATATAGGAAATCGAGAGGTCATAATATCCGGTATTAAGCGGTTTAATTGTATAAAGTCCGTCAAAATCTGTAGATATTCCTCCCATTTGTTGCCCGTTTTGAAGCAAAACAATATTTACGAATGGAAGAGGTTCGCCTGTTTCAGCGTCCGTTACCCGTCCTTTTAAAGTTCCATGGCCCGGCGCCATTTCCTGCGCTGGCACCTGACGGCGATAACTGATCAGCCATGGGCTGAGTTCCGGACGGTCGCCGCTCAGTTGCGGATTGCTCGAGGAGAGGGTGAGTTTTACATCTTTCCAGTCTTCACCTGTCGATTGATAAACATTGGCATTATACGTCAGGCTGAGTGGCATGTTGATATCGCTTACGCGGAAATCATAGAGCGGGTCCCAGCCAGCTGAGGGAGCGTAGTAGGAAAGCGTGAGTGGTCCATTCAGAGCAGTTTTGGATTCAAGGGTGATCACCACTTCTGAGTAACGCTTTTGTCTTTCCGATTGAAAACTATTTAAACTTACAAAATCCGCTTTGAGGGTTTCTCCTGCCTCTTCGATGCGGACCTGAAGAGCCATTTTGGCCTTGCGGATTTCGTTGAGACGCGCACGATAGAGATCGGCGGCAGCGCGAATTTCGTCGACAGCGCTGACCCCATCGCGGGTGCTGAGGCGGCTGTTGTCAATCATGATTCGCTCCTCAATATCAAATACCGCAACCTCTTCTTTAAGCGCTTTGATGGCGCGTTTTTGTTTTTCGATATCTTTTTCCAGCGTTTCGTGGGCAGCAGATTTTTTGTGAAATGAAAGACTCTGTGCACGATGCCGAACCGATAAAATGGTGGCTGCCGCCGGCGCACCCACTTGAATACTTGCCGGGTCAAAGTCGGCCGGAAGATTTTCCAAAGCGATGATATAAGCTCCTGCACCGAGTTTGAGATTGGCGGTTCGGTTGATTTGGGCACCACTAAAAAACACGGTTACCTCTTTTACGGATGTGGTATATCGCAGCGTGTCGGAGGCTTTCGCCGAAAAGGCAATAACCAGACAACAGAGAATTGCGGATAATTTGATAGTTCGTTTCATATTCATCATTTTGCAATGTTAATGTATTCCTTTTCCATTTTGCTTATGCCGGTCAATATTTAAAAGGCGGATTTTTGACGAGGTGCGGTATGATTTTTTGAAAAGTAACAAAGGTTATTGATTTCCCGAAAGGTTTATAACCTGATTGTTTTAGTAGCCGGGTAAAGTTAGGTCTATAATGTTTTCATAGATGTGAGATCAGGTT
>JBGTLS010000279.1:0-7136 GCA_041744015.1 Cryomorpha sp.
AGTCGAGCCATATTTTTTGACCTTCGCTTTCAAATCCCGTAGGAGAAGCGTTGTTCAGATAGTTTTCTAAAAACGAAAGTGAATCTTTTGTCAAAAGTGATTTTCCAGCCATTTTATCATTTCTATTTCGGCAAAATTAAGGTTTTCTGATTGGGGAATGAATAAACGAAATGGTCAATCATTAAAGTTGCTCACATCTTTTTAACGTTGTCCTTTCTCTCAGGTGAGGCCTGCATACATAACTATTTCTCGTTTTGTTCGTAGGGAAGAGGCCCCTAAATGAAAGTGCCTGCATTTTCATCAAATCAGTGCAAACGCGTACGATTTTCAGAACCTTAAACTAAAAATATCATCGTGTACTCAAAACATGTTTTGCTATTCCTTATCGGTTTTTTGGCGTGTCTTCTGGTTCATGCCCAGGCCGATACAGTTATGGTCACCATCGCAGCCGATACCCTCAGCCGCGATCAGCAGGAGGGAGGCATTTCTGTAAAAGCCCTCGAATTCTACAACAGCGGTCTGGCTCATTACGAAAATGATGACCCCAAATCAGCTATTGATAATTTTAGTGAAGCCATCGCAGAGGAGCCCAATTTCGCCAAAGCGATATACAACCGCTCTGCAGCCTACGTAAAACTCAAACGCTACGAAGAAGCCATCGGTGATTATGACAGGTTTATTCTTTTAGTGGATACGGCGCGGGAGGTGTTTTTTCTTCGCGCGCGTGCTTTTCACCTTTCGGGAAATGAAGATAAAGCCATCGCAGCTTATGCGCAGGCCATCGAGCGGGGTGCTCACCGCGAATCGGCCAGTTTGTATCGCGCAGAACTCAATTTCCGAAAAGGAAATTTGAGCGAAAGCGAAAAAGACTTTAGCGCTGCTATACACGCCAATTCGGATAATGCCCAGGCATATCACGACAGAGGTAGCGTGCGAAAATTGCAGGAAAAATTTCAGGCTGCGGCAGATGATTATAACCGTGCGATTCAAATCAATCCGCGAATGGCCCTTGCATACAACAATCTCGGCGCGGTATATCGAAAAATGAACAAGCTTGAAGATGCCCTGGCGGAATACAATCAGGCAGTCCGGCTGGAGCCAAATAATGTCCTCGCCTTAAATAACCGGGGATATACCCACTTTTTAATGGGTGATTTTGAAAAGGCAGAATCAGATTTTTTAAAAGCCATTTCACTCGATGCCAAATATGCCTACGCGCATAACAATCTGGCAAGCGCTTATATTAAGCAAAAACGCTATCCCGAAGCCATCACGAGTGCTACGAAAGCTATCACCATTGATCCGGAATATGGATATGCCTATTTGAACCGCGGAATAGCACGGGAGATGGTTCGTGATATTCCCGGAGCTTGTTCCGATTGGGACAAAGCTTCGTCGATGAATATTTCGAATGCAGATACATATCGGTCGGCACCATGCAAATTCCAGAATCAATGAAAAAGGTAATTTGCATCGTCCTCGCCCTCATTTCGATTAATGTATATGCTCAGAGAGATATCCCTTTCGAAAAAGAATTTTTTGAGAATAAAAAAGATGGCCTTAAAGTCGCCAAAGACCACATAAAAAGTGGAGATAAAATATTCAATGGCGGAAATAACAGCTATTTTAATCTGGCAATAAAACATTATCAGGCCGCCTATGAATTTAATCCCGACAATGCGGAAATAAATTATAAACTCGGGGTGTGTTACCTTTTCTCGCCTGTAAAAAGCAAAAGTCTGAAACACATCGAAAAATCCTATAAGCTTCGACCGGATTACGATACGTATAACATCCATTTTTTGCTCGGACGCGGATACCATTTAAATGGCGATTGGGATAAAGCAATCCTCGAATTTGAAAAACAACTGGAGGTTTTGCGCGCTCAAAACGGGCAGGAATCGGAATTCAGAAAGATTAGAAAATTTATTGAGGAAGCCGGTCATGGAAAGGTGCTTTCGCAAAATCCGGAGCGTGTCTGGATCGACAATCTCGGCCCAAAAATCAATTCGCAATCGCCGGAATATGCTCCACTGATATCAACAGATGAGAGTCTTTTAATCATCACGGCGCGACGCGAAAATTCAGTGGGCGGACTACGGGACGATATGGACGGATTGCCTTTTGAAGATTTATACTATAGCCGTAATACAGGTGGTGAATGGAGTCCGCTGACAAATCTTGGTGAATTGGTAAACAGCAGCGGTCATGATGCCAGCAGCGGGTTATCTCCGGATGGAAAAACGCTGTTTGTTTTTAAAGGCACTCTCAAGGGGGGTGGCGATATATCTGTATCAAATCTACAGAGTGGCGTGTGGAGCAAACCGAAATTATTGAACCGAAATATCAATACAGACGCCCACGAATCTGCAGCTGCCTTGTCGTTCGACGGAAATTTCCTCTATTTTATTTCCGAACGCGAGGGAGGAATGGGCGGAAAAGACATTTATGTTTCCCGATGGGACCAGAAAAAATCCGATTGGGGCATGGCGGAAAATCTGGGTGCTGTAGTCAACTCGCCTTATGATGAGGATGGTGTATACATTCATCCGGACGGGAAAACGCTTTATTTTTCCTCAAAGGGACACAATTCCATGGGTGGCAATGATATTTTTTATTCAGAATTTATTGATGGGAAATGGTCTAAGCCCGTTAACATCGGATACCCCATCAATACCCCGGATGACGATGTGTTTTTTGTGGTTGCAGCCGACGGTCGCACCGCTTATTATTCATCAATCAGAGACGAGGGTTATGGGGAAAAAGATATTTACCGGATCACATTTTTAGGACCGGAGAAACAACCCGTTCTCAACGTTGAAGATCAATTGATGGCCGGTTCCCCGGAAAAACAGATTGAAATCGCACTCCAGCCGCAGGTGAAAATCCGAACAAGCAAAATGATTTTGTTAAAAGGAATTGTGGTTGATGATGAAACAGATCAGCCTGTGAAAGCAACACTTGATTTGATCGATAATAAAACTTCTGGTGTATTGGCCACATTTAATTCTGACCCAAACACGGGCTCTTATCTGGTATCATTGCCGGCCGGAAGAAATTATGCCCTGCATGTGAATGCCGACAAATATCTATTTAATTCCATGAATTTTGATTTGCCTGATACTGCCGTTTATAAGGAATACTACAAAGTAATCCGACTCAAACGTATCAAAATTGGCGAAAGCATTGTTTTGAGAAATATTTTCTTCGATTACAACGCTTTTTCAATCCGAAGCGAATCAGAAGCTGAACTCGCCAGACTTACCCAATTAATTGTAGAAAATCCACAAATAAAAATGGAAATTTCCGGGCATACGGACAATGTTGGCGGGGATGACTACAACCAGAAGTTATCTGAAAATCGGGCGAAAGCCGTAGTGGATTACCTCGTAAATAAAGGAATTTCCAGAGATCGGTTAATTTATGCTGGATATGGCAAACAACAACCTATTGTCAGTAATGAGACGCCGGAAGGACGTCAGGAAAACAGGCGGACAGAATTTAAAATAATTGAATAGCCGGTTTTCGAATTTGTGTAACTCATTAACAAGTTTTGATAAATTTTATTGAAAATGATCGCTGTATGGTCATTTGAACTGAATTTTCCACTTCCCCAGAACTCAGTTGGACAGTGAAAAATCAGATTGCATTCTGCAAAAATCCAACTCACTCCTGGCCATTAAAGTACGGGAAACAAGGTGTATGAGTCATCATCGGGAAAATATCTTCATCTTTGATTATTTGTCGGCGAAAATAGTCAAAGTGAAAGTTCGTTTTCACTATAAAATCTCAAATACTTGAAAACCCAGGATCACCCCTATACTCCTCAAATTGTGAAAACGGCAGATGGAAGTGAGACAGTTTATGTGCCAGCTATGGACGAACATTACCATTCCCATCACGGCGCGATTCAGGAAGCGCGGCATGTTTTTATTGATGCAGGATTGACTTTTGTCGCAGAGCATGCTCCGGAGAATATCCGTATTTTGGAAGTGGGTTTTGGAACGGGATTGAATGCGCTTTTAACCTTGTTGTATTCTACTGAGCAAAATATAATTGTTGAATATACCGGTTTGGAAAAATATCCATTGTCTGGAGAATTTTGCGAAAAGTTAAATTATTCACAGCGAATATCCGGATCCGGTAACTGGTTTCATTCGATACAGATTGCGCCCTGGGAACAAATAGAGGAAATCAATTCTCATTTTAAACTACTCAAATTAAATCTGGATTTATTGACCTGGGAGGGTGGAAAATCGATGTATGATCTGATTTATTTCGATGCGTTTGGTTTTCGCGCGCAGGAGGAATTGTGGCATCCCGATATTTTTATTAAAATGTACGAAGTACTTCGGCCGGGTGGCACGCTTACCACATATGCCTCAAAAGGTGTGGTGCGACGGGCAATGACGGCTGCCGGTTTTTTGGTCAAAAAACTCCCCGGACCACCTGGCAAACGGGAAATGGTACGCGCTCAAAAACCGTTAATATGAGTTTTCCATTTAATGTTCGTGTGTACGGAGCTCTGGTTTATCAAAATCATATTTTACTGAGCGACGAAGAGCACTGTGGAGTATCTTTTACAAAACTTCCAGGGGGCGGACTCGAATTCGGCGAGGGCCTGCACAACGCGCTGAAGAGAGAATTTCTTGAAGAAATAAATACAGAAATTGTCATAGTTGAACATTTGTACACCACGGACTTTTTTCAGGTTTCAGCTTTTAATAAAAATCACCAGGTCATATCTGTTTATTATCAGGTTAAGTTTTTGCAGGATCCTCATCATTTATCTGAATTTTTGGTTGATAATCCTACACAGAAATTGCGTTGGGTGAAACTGGAAGATTTAGACGAGGACCATTTTTCTTTTCCAATTGATCAGTTTATGGTGTCAAAATTGAAACTGTTGCATGGGTAAACAGAATGAAATGCGAATCGACAAATCTGAAAGTCTTAAATTCACACTGAAATGAAGAAGTCGAAGCGCATTATTTTTTTTTCGGTAATATTTTTCGGAATTCTGTTTATTTCTGGGTGTAAGGAAGAAATATCTCCTTTTGTTGAAAAACAAATGGAAGTTACAGTAACAGCTTATAATTCTCTACCTGGTCAAACCACTGCAATCGATTCAGATATTGCTGCCTGGGGTGATACCCTGGAGCCAGGCATGAAAGCACTGGCTGTCTCCCGCGATTTGATGTATCTGGGCTTGGTTCACAACAGAAAAGTGAGAATAGAAGGTCTGGAAGGTGAATTTGTGGTAATGGATAAGATGAACAGCCGGTATAAAAAGAAAATTGACATTTACATGGGAATTGATGTCCAGGCAGCAAGAGAGTGGGGGAGGAAAAAAAGGACAATATTTTGGGTGGTAAAAAGAGATAGTGATTACGATAAGAGATATCAGTATCAGCCTGATTCATTGAAATAGTTAATTTATGCGTAAGTGATATAGAAAAATAATTGGCGAATAGCAAATTTGGTTTTTAAGTATTTTCAGAAAGTAGAATGAGGCGAACAATTCGTGAAATTGATTCCCCATTCTGCTTTTTTCCTTTGCATGCTAACCTTATCAGGCTGCCATTTTTCGGCATTCTTCAGCACATTTTCTACAAGCCTCAGCACATTCCTGACAGTGTTCATTTTGATGACCGCCACATTCTTCAGCACACGCTTCGCAGATGTCTGCGCATAAGCCGCACAAAGTGGCAGCATGTTTACTGCCAAGGCTCATTAGTTGGGCAGCAGCATAACACATAGCTGCGCATTCCATGTCTAACCGGATACACTTCGCCATCATCTCTACATTGTCTTCCTGTGTGCAGGATGACGCGCAATGATTGCAAATAGCTGCGCATTGAAGGCAGGCATCTATACAGGATTTATATTCGTGATATCCTTTCATGATTATTTTGTTTTGGAGCGTGAATATTGAATTTGAAAATATGACTTGCAGATTGTATTCATACATGTTCAATTGTCATACCATTGATAAAAAGATGGAAATGCTAAAGTCTGTAAAAGCAGAATGGAGTAATGATCATTAGGCGGTTTTCACCAGAAACTTTTTACCTTCGCTGCATGAAGCTCAAAAGTGTTTTCGGGGCCGTTCTTACCGTATTGGGAATTGCCGGTTTAATTTATGCCGCTGTGCTGTTTGCTGGAGATACAGCGAGTAATAAATCCCTGCTTGTATATGGTGTCCTGGGATTTATATTTTTTATTTCCGGTATTGGTCTTATTCGGAATTTATAGTATTTTTTTAGGTCTCACTTCTGACTTAGCAATATTCTCAGTACTGATTCATATGATCTCTGGGCGGCAGGTGAAGTAACCGCTTGCGGAATCTCGTCCACGGGGTCTGGTTCTTCCAAAGTGATATATTGATAAATTAAAATTCCCAGCAGAACAGTGAAAATGAGCACCAGGATTCTGTTGCCGATCGAAACCGTTCGCGGACTGGTGCTGATTACAAAAAACAGGGCTAGAAATAAACCGATAAAGCCGAATAACAACCCATTAAAAACAACTACAGCGCCATCTGCCATACCATCATTCACAGCACTCGTCGAATACTGCGTATAGAATCCGCCAAGCATAAAACCGATGGCGAAAAGGAGGAAGACGAATAGGAGACTTACAGGTTTTGTCAGTTTATGCATAGGGCTTAAATGTACATTTTGTTTTTTAAAGAAGATAATTTCAGCAAAAAGGATATGTGGGAATAAAAAAGCCAGGTCTTTTTAAGGACCTGGTAAATCTCTTAAAAGGACATTGAATCCTGATTTGATGATATGATTTGTACTAGAAAGGGTAGGATGTATTGATAACTAACCCTGGTTTTCAATTGTCAGGCTTTCATGCGAAATGGCGCTCACTGGACAAATTTCTTCACATTTCATACACGCAATTTGGCACGGTGTATTTATAGCGATTGTATCAAAGTCGCTTACGAAACCGGCCTCGTGAGGACAAACGGCGATACATGCCCCGCAATTTATGCAGGCGTTCCATGCAATTTCAAATATTACTGGATCTCTCATTATACTTTCTTATAGACACTTTCCGGGCTGAAGTAATTGCTCATCGTTGCAAACAACTTTTTATCCTGCAATTCCAAATCGCGCTCACCAAAT
>JBGTLS010000280.1:0-1883 GCA_041744015.1 Cryomorpha sp.
GGGCCCATATTGATTCCTCACAAAATGATAATTTGAACAGATTAGGATACATTTGATAAATTTAGCCACCGAACACATGTCCGGTTAATATCAATGGCTAAGGCAAAGAAAAGAGCACTTTCTGTTCTATATTCCATAAAACTTCAATTGGCCATGGCGAAACTTTGGCTCGGAAAAACGCTTGGATTCATCCATTCAGTAGTGATCATTCCGTATCAGGGCTTCGGAAACAACAGCGAATTATTTTTCCTCGGAAGGGTATTGACGGATAGGGTGATCGGTAGTTCGCATCAGGATGACAGTAGGTGGCGAAATTTTAAAAAGATGTACAAGCGCTTCATGACGTGGAAAATTCCAAAAGCGCGTGTCGAAGCTACTTTTGAAGGAATTACCAAATCGACCACTACCGATGAGGAAGGTTATTTTGAATTCAGGATGAATTTGCCTCAACCCATTGGTGGTGATGCCCGATGGCAGCAGATTCGTCTTGAGCTGGCTAGTAAGGTTGTCAGGAACCAAAAATCTTCGTTGGTTTACAGCCATGTTTTTGTTCCCTCGGAGTATGTGGAATTCGGAGTCATTTCTGATATTGATGATACCGTTGTACCTACAGGTGCCACCCGACTTTGGGAAATGTTGAAAACCACTTTTATGGGCAATGCGCATACACGCATCCCATTTCCTGGAGTCGCTGCTTTTTATCAGGCACTGTCAAAAGGTCTTGTGGGACACGAAAACAATCCCTTCTTTTACGTCTCCAGTTCTCCATGGAATTTGTACGATTTTCTGCGGGAATTAATGAATATTCATCAGCTTCCTCAGGGACCTTTGATGCTGAGAGACATCGGATTGTCCCGGGATCATTTTATTGCGGGCAACCATACTGAACACAAACTCTTACAGGTTGAAAGAATATTCGACATTATCCGGGACATTCCTTTTATACTGATCGGTGATTCAGGTCAACATGATGCCGAAATTTACCTGAAGGTGATCAAAGATTTTCCCGGAAGGGTCAAAATGGTGTATATCCGTGATGTAGATCCGGCCAGTCATAAGCGGGTGTTGCAAACTGCAGAGGAAGTCAAAAAACTGGGGGTTGAAATGATGCTGGTAACCAGTACCATCCAGGCGGCTCTCCATGCAGTTTCCAGGGGGTGGATTGTGGAAGCAGATATCGCCCATATCGCAGAAGAAAAGAAGGAGAATGAAGACAAGTCCGAATCCCCGGGCTAAAATGTTTCTGTGCCCATGGAGGCACCTTGATATCTAAAATGAAATTTGGCCGAAAACCGGAACTGCCTGATTCATGCTGCTCCAATCTGATTTCTCAGCTCCGGATTCACCGGTTAGCTGTGTATACGCGTTGAAAAAAAATAAAGTCTGTCGCAAATCGGGTCGATGAAACCATAATTGGTTACCTTGTTCTAAGTAATTCGGGTATGTGATTACGTCCCGCTTTGTGCGAAATTCCCGTAAGATATGACTTGAAATACCAATTAATTAAGAGGTTACAGCAGGGAAAAAAAATGTCGACAAATGTCCTAGCTTCAATATCACCCTGCGCATGTAGCTCCATCTTGCTTTTTGTGGCGAAAGTGTTTGCAAGATTGTCCTAATTTTTAACAATATGACTGAAAGCAGCAAAAAAATCCAGGAACTAATCGAACTCAAAGATGAGCTGGAAAATTATTTTCGGAACACAATCATTCCTCAACTCTATGTAGATGGCGATTTGAAACTCCGGAAGTTTACACCCCCGGCTATGAAGCAGTTTAAATTGTCCGACAATGACATTGGGAAACCCATCAGTGACATCAAAGACAACTTACGGTTTCCTACCATAACGGAAAACATTCAGCAAGTGATCGACAGCAATATAA
>JBGTLS010000281.1:0-4535 GCA_041744015.1 Cryomorpha sp.
GGATAGAAGGCACGGCATTTCACGAGGGCTGGGCGCTGATCGAACCCACCGCATTTCGGTATGCCGATTTTGACCAAATCACCCATATCTGGTTTTCGCATGAGCATCCGGATCACTTCAGTCCGCCAAATCTGAAAAAAATTCCGCCGGAAATCAGAAAAAACATTACCATCCTTTTTCAGAAAACGAAGGACCGCAAAGTTGTTAAATTTTGCAGCGATCTGGGATTTGGCCAGGTCATCGAATTGGATACTTCATGGTTCGGGCTTTCGCCAAAAATCGAACTGCTCAACGTCCCCCATACCGATGGCGATTCCTGGCTATGCATCCGCACCGATGAGCATGTATTGCTCAACGTGAATGACTGTGGGCTGGAAACCAATGGAGAATTGAAGCAAATCAAAAAACTGATTGGAGACCGGAAGATCGACGTGTTGTTTACGCAGTTTTCCTACGCCAATTGGAGTGGAAACCGTGAAGATCGGGAAATCAGAAAAGCACATGCCGATAACAAGCTAAGAGAAATTAGCCGTCAAACTTCTATTCTCAAACCGCGATATACGGTGCCTTTCGCGAGCTATGTGTGGTTTTGCCACAGCGAAAATTTTAACATGAACGATGTCGCCAACACCCCGGAACAGGTGTTTGAATCACTTCAAAAAGATGAAAATACCAAACCCATCATACTCTACCCAGGCGACTCCTGGCGCGTGGGTTCGCAACACAACTCCATTCAATCCGTCAACGACTGGATGGCGAGCTATCGGAAGAACATCCAAGAAGACAATTGTATTCCGACTAAATCACCCGACGAAACCCAACTCCTACTGACGGGTCAATCGTTTATTAAAAAACTGCGCAGTGAAAACAGTATTTTGCTCTCCTTCATTCTAAAACCGACGTATATCTATCTCGAAGATTACGGATGTACTTACATGCTGAGCCGCCAACATTTCTCGAAAGCGGAAAACACGGCCCATCATCCTGACGTGATCATGACAGCAGACGCCTTAAACTATTGCTTTAAATTTCCCTGGGGTGGCGCAACCACACGTATAAATGGCCGGTATCAGATTCCCGCAAAGGGAAATTTTTCAAATTGGAAAAGGTATTTTCAGATTTCTGAACTCAACAACCACGGGCGCCAATTTGGTCCCTCATGGATTTTGGAAACGGCGGCAGCCAGAATAAAAAACAAACTCAGCGCCGACTAGTAATTCGACTTGATTCTTCAAAAATGTATCTTTGGTCGCATGAATGTATCGCCACTTAACACCTTTATTCATGGTTTGCCTATGGCCGAACTCCACCTGCACATCGAGGGAAGTTTTGAGCCCGAACTGATGTTTGAAATCGCTGCGCGCAACAACATTCGCATTCCTTTTGCTGATGTGGAAGCTGTCAAAAAAGCGTATCAATTCAATAACTTACAGGAATTTCTGGACATCTACTATGCCGGCGCGGGTGTGTTGATTTACGAGCGGGATTTTTACGATCTCACCTGGGCCTATTTAAGTCGTATTCACACCGAAAATGTAGTGCATACGGAGATTTTTTTCGATCCCCAAACGCATACCGATCGGGGAGTGCCGTTCGACACAGTGATCAATGGAATCCACCGGGCCCTGGAAGATGGCCGGGAAGAATTTGGCATTTCATACAGGCTCATCATGTCATTTCTTCGACACCTCGATGAGGCTTCGGCGTTTGACACACTTCGAAGCGCCCTGCCCCACCGCGATCGCATCGCCGGTGTGGGGCTCGACTCGTCTGAATTGGGCAATCCACCTTCCAAATTTCAGCGCGTATTCGCGAAAGCGCGGGAAGAGGGCTTCGCGGTGGTGGCTCATGCCGGCGAGGAAGGTCCTGCGGATTATATTCACGAAGCGCTCGACCTGCTCAACGTATGCCGCATAGACCATGGAAACAGGGCCATGGAGGACGACTCCCTGATGGAAAAACTTGCCCGCCTCGCCATGCCCCTCACCCTCTGTCCCCTTTCTAACCGGGAACTCAAAGTAGTGCCCGTTCTGAAAGACCATCCAGTGCGGGCAATGATGAATCGAAACCTCCTCGTCACTGTCAATTCAGATGATCCGGCTTACTTTGGCGGTTACATGAATGCCAATTTCCTGGGGGTGGCAGAAGCCCTGAATCTTTCCAAAGCAGAACTCATCACCCTCGCCAAAAACAGCTTTCGGGCGAGTTGGCTTGACGAGTCTGACAAGGTGAGGTGGATGACTAACATTGATCGATACGCTGCACAAAATCATTTATAAAGCGCGTTCAATCATTCACCTAATTTTATCTGCAATTTCTTTTAAAGCTGTTTCCTGCAAATGGATTAAAACTTCCCTGAAATCCCTACCAATCAAATTCCCTGTTCTGTGTTGCCTTGCTGCAGGAGTATTTTTTTGACCACCACAATCTGCCCGAGGTGGTAGTGAATGTGCTCTATATTTCCTTGTAAATTGCGGTACCAGCTACCGTATTTTTCCGCAAAGAAGTATTTCCCGACTTTCTCCTCTGGCATTTGCTTAATCAAGAACACACATTTTTCAGCGTTTTGCCATACCCGTTCTAGCAGATTATCCCAATTATCTTGCGAATTGATTGGTGGAAGATCAAAACTGAATTTATCGTGGGCATCGAGTGGTCGTCCTTCCAGCACATCTATCTGGACTTCGACGAAATAGTTGATGTGATAGGTAAGTACTGCAATCGAATTCAGGTTATAAATTCTGGTCGTGGCGAGCTGCCACGAAAGCCCCGAAAGGTGTTCCCGGAGATTGACGCTGGTCCAGTTGCCACCAAAGAATACATCGTGTAGGTGTTTCGCGATTTGGTTAGAAATGTTCATCAGTGAAATTTGAACGGTAAAAGTGAGCATTTTCCAAATTTTCCAGTAACGTCATGGTGAAAAATTTAAACCTCTTACAATGATGATTACGATTGATGATGAATGGGGCAAGTGAAATCAAACGACCCGTACACATTGTACAATTTCTCCCCAAAAAGAATTACTCCTAAAATTTTATCCTGATTGGTATTCGTTTGTATATGTGCTATTTATATACAAAATTCGGGCGTGGCGCCATTGTTGCCAATGCGCAAAATGATAACGTAGGTTTTGGACGGTCCATTTTGTTCCGCGTCGAGGAAAAAATGGACAGGTTTTAGGAAGAAGCGATTGTTATAGATTAAATAAATTTATTGACAAATTATTTAAGCTTAAAATATTCTAAGATGACAGGTGAAAAAATTGGATCGATACACAGGGATCCATTGAGCAGACTCGAAGTAAAGAAGATCGCCAGGAAAAAGGAAGTGAGGTTGAACAGCTCATTTTTTCCGATTGACAGCCAAACCATCGAAATGGCATTTTCGCCTGGATTCTGGAGAGGTCAGGCGCAGGCCACCATGCCATCAAAAAAAGCTTTTTTCAATATCAAACATATGGCAATCCTCATCAGTTCATTTTTACTGATGCTTGGAGCCACATATCTTGTTTTTTCATTCCGACCTGATTTTGATGCCATTCGAATGGACAGATTGAGTTCTTTAGGCGGGATATTGCTTATCGCTTTCACCACTTCATTACTCGTTTTTAAAGTGGCTTTTCTTCTGTTCATTTTTATTCTTTTTTTACGATACAAACCGGTGCCATCTGTTTCTGATGAGGCTTTACCAATGTGTACCGTGATTGTTCCGGCCTATAATGAAGGTAAACTTGTTTATTCCACACTGATCAGTTTGGTGGAGAGTGATTTTCCGGAATTCAAATTGCAATTGATTGCGATTGACGATGGCAGCAAGGACGATACATGGGAATGGATGCAAAAAGCCAAAGCAGAATTGGGAGATCGCGTATCTATCTACCAGCAACCGCACAATCAGGGAAAACGCCACGCGCTTTACCGGGGTTTCAATTTGGGAACAGGGGAAGTTTTTGTAACTGTTGACAGCGATTCAATTGTCAAAACAGACACTTTGCGAAACCTTGTTTCGCCATTTGTAACCAACAAAGAATGTGGTGCTGTGGCTGGAAATGTGCGCGTGCTGAACAATCAGAAAGCGATCATCCCCCGGATGTTGAACGTGAGCTTCACATTTAGCTTTGAGTTTATCCGTTCGGCACAGAGTGTTCTGGGTTCAGTGTTGTGTACGCCAGGTGCCCTGGCGGCTTATCGCAGAACAGCTGTCATGGAATGTCTGCCAGATTGGATCAACCAAACTTTTATGGGTCAGAAAACCGATATCGGTGAAGACCGCGCCATGACCAACATGATTTTGAAACAAGGTTTCCACGTGATGTTTCAACGCAATGCATTTGTTCTTACGAATATTCCTGAAAAATACAGCGGTCTTTATAAAATGTTCATCCGTTGGGAGCGCAGCAATGTGCGGGAGAATATTATGATGTCAAAATTTGCTTTTAAGCAGTTCAGAAGCGGCTCCAAAGCTGGCCCGCGATTGTTGTTGATCAATCAGTGGTTGCGAATGGTGATGGCCTATCCCATGCTTATTATCATGTT
>JBGTLS010000282.1:0-7054 GCA_041744015.1 Cryomorpha sp.
CAAAAACAATTTATGTGTGATCCAAGAAAATGTCTAAATTGTAAGGTCGGAATTCACATCCTAAAGGAGTATGCAAAAACACACTAATTTTCTGGTTGATTTTTTTGGTAAAAGGGCTTTTGGCGTTTGCGATTGGTGGGGAAAGAAACTCGGAATTTCCACGTCGAGAGTGCGTGTGTATTTTATATATTTTTCATTCATAACCCTGGGTTCTCCGGTTATTTTATATCTGATAATGGCTTTCTTACTCGAGCACAAAGACCTGATCATGGGTCGTTCGAGACGTACGATTTGGGATTTCTAGCTGTATAGCGAAAGAAAGCATTTTGTTCCCTGATAGAAATTTAGTTTTTTAGCCGACCCAAAGCGCTTACTTTCCAATTTTTTTAACCGAAATCTCCATATGAAGCACATTCTGGTTCTCGCTGTTGCCCTCGTTTCTCTTCAATCAGCTTTTGCGCAATTAACTACAGAAATTGATATTTCGAACGACAGCGGAAACATCAACGATGGTCGGGCCACAGTCCGGGTGTCAGGAGGAGTGCCACCATACACCTACAAGTGGTCGAATAATGCAACACCTCTGACATCAAACTCTTCGTCGGGTCTTATAGAAGGTATCGATTTTTCAGTTTTGATTACTGATGCATCTGGCAACACTGTCGAAATTATCGATAAAGTTCCTGCGGAATCGACAGAAGAATCGATCAATTCTATTTTTCTCCCATTTGTAAATGCTATGGGTGCTGTACTTTTTTGGGATCCATTTGAGGCGATGGGGATTTACGATCCGGTGGTGTATGCTTCTGAGCGCAATATTTTTGCAAGTGGTTTTCGGGAAGTGGATATTCACAGGATACTCCTTTTGAGATGGTATCAGCCAGATGGAGCGCGCGTTGAAAAGGGTATGCCTTTGGCCCTGATCAGAAGAAATGTCAATGATACCTTGACCATATATGCTGATCAGCCCGGAACGCTCAAACATTGGTTCTCTCCCGGAGAGATGGTCTACGACAAGTCAGACGGAGCGATGATCGCAGGGGCCAATACAGGTGTGATGGGTCAAATCATTTATGACGACCAGCAGCCATTGTTGCATCCCAATGGTGACGTGCAAACCAAGAATATTCCCTTCATCGTCGTCTGGTTGGTTTTAGGAGCCATATTTTTTACGATTAAAATGCGGTTTATCAATTTTCGCGGAATACGCGAATCTTTTGCCCTCGTATCCGGAAAATATGATGATCCGAAAGATCAGGGAGAAGTATCCCATTTTCAGGCTCTCACCACGGCTTTGTCCGCTACGGTTGGACTTGGTAATATTGCGGGTGTGGCTGTAGCCATTGTCCTGGGTGGGGCAGGTGCCACTTTTTGGATGATTGTCGCCGGTATACTTGGTATGGCCAGCAAGTTTGTGGAATGTACGCTAGGTGTAAAATACCGTTTAATCAATAAAAATGGCGAAGTCTCCGGTGGACCCATGTATTATTTAAGTCAGGGATTGGCCAAACGCAATATGGCTGGGCTTGGTAAGGTGTTGGCTGTGGTATTTGCGATCCTCTGTATTGGTGGCTCATTCGGTGGTGGAAACATGTTTCAGGCCAATCAGGCTTTTGCGCAAGTTTCCTCCAAAGTGCCACTTTTTGCGGGTAATGGCGCCATCTTTGGAATCATTCTGGCGGTTCTTGTGGGCCTGGTAATTCTCGGAGGTATTAAGAGCATCGCTAAAGTGACTGATAAAATTGTACCCATTATGGTTGGTATTTATGTGGGATTTGCGCTGATCATTATTCTCCTACATGTTGAAAATATCAGTGCGGCCTTTTCTGCCATATACGAGGGGGCATTTTCGCCATCGGCGCTCAAGGGAGGCGTTATCGGAGTGCTGATCGTCGGATTTCAGCGGGCTGCATTTTCGAACGAAGCGGGGGTGGGTTCCGCCTCAATTGCGCATTCTGCCTCACGGACCAAACATCCGGTAAGTGAAGGTGTGGTAGCACTTCTCGAACCTTTTATAGATACGGTAGTGGTTTGTACAATGACTGCACTGGTTCTTATATTCACCGGCTTTGCCGACAGTCCGGCCGGGCTAAATGGATCGGAACTGACGTCAGCTGCATTCAGTAGTATTTTCGGTTGGTTTGATTGGGTGCTCCTCGTGGCTATCGTTTTGTTCGCCTTTTCGACCATGATTTCATGGTCCTATTATGGAATGAAGGCCTGGGCGTATCTTTTCGGCGCATCCAAAAAAGCTGAATATGCATATAAAGCAGTCTTTCTGGTATTCATTGTAATCGGTTCTTCTATCGGTTTAGGAAGTGTACTTGTATTTTCAGATCTCATGATTCTTGGAATGGCTTTTCCCAATATACTGGGGCTGGTCATTATGTCTGGTGAAGTAAGCAAGGATATGAAAGCGTATTTTTATAAAATTAAAACTGGGGAAATCAAACGATTCAAGTAAATTAGAAGTATAAAACAGATGACTTGTTTAACCACCTCAGGACATATTTCGGTCACCACCGAATGGAGAGGAATGGCACAATTGCCGTTATCATAGGTATTATAATCATTCTTGTAGGTACCGAAATTGCCGTTCGCTATCTGGAACCACCTGCACCTGATTTGTCAAAATTCTATGCTTTTCAGGACTCGCTTGAGGCCGATAAAAACTTTAAGAAGGGTGGAGGCTTAAAGAATGCTCAGGATACAATAAAGTTTTTCATGTTTAATCCCAACACCATTTCGGATTCGGGATTTACAGCCCTTGGTTTTTCTGAAAGAGAAATACGCACCATCCGAAACTACAAGGACAAAGCAGGAGATTTCAAAACCAAATCGCAATTCAGATTGATGCATTTTTTTGATGATGACCGGTTTTCCAGCCTGGAAATCTTTATTGATTTGCCCAATGAAACTGAGGAAAAGTCGAAATCAACACATTTTACATCCAGCGCAACGCGAGTCAAATGGTCGGACACTGCTGACGTATCAATTTATAAGTACAATCCGATAATCGCTGACCTCAATAAATCGGATACCACAGAATTGAAAAAATTGCCGGGAATTGGTTCTTATTATGCGCAAATGATTGTGCAAACACGAAAAGACCTGGGAGGCTACCATTCAATTGCGCAGCTTTTGGAATTGCGCAACATGACAACCGAAACAATAGATAAATTTGCCGACAAAGTCACAATTGACAAAACACATATTATAAAGTTACAGGTTAACCGCGCAACGGCTCAGGAATTGGCTGAACATAAATACATATCCTTTGATCTTGCCAGCCGGATAGTGGAAAGCAGGGAAGCCTCAGGAATATATCGCAGAATGCAGGATATAGTCGAACGCGGTTTGTGCAATGCGGAATTAAGCCTTAAACTTGCACCCTACATTGAATTCGATTGATGGAGTTAAGAAATAAGTTGCGCGAAACGGTCAGAAATATTCCTGACTTTCCCAAAGCTGGAATTCAGTTTAAAGATATTACACCTGTTTTGGAATCACCTGTTCTTTGCCGGGCATTGATCATGGAATTTTTTAAGCTTTTTGAAGGTGTGAAGATTGATGCAGTAGCGGGAATCGAAAGCCGTGGGTTTCTTTTTGGGTTGCCATTGGCCATGGAATTGAACGTGCCATTTATCCTCATGCGAAAAAGAGGTAAATTGCCTGCTGAAACTGTGAGTTATTCTTACAATCTTGAATACGGTGTGGCGGAAATTGAAATGCACAGAGGTGCTGTTAAATCGGGAATGAACGTTCTCATTCATGACGACTTGCTTGCAACGGGTGGCACTGCTTGTGCGGCAGCTGAATTGGTAAAAATGGAAGGGGGAAGTGTGGCGGGATTCGCTTTTTTAATAGAATTGTCTGAATTGGCAGGAAGACCGCGACTCGTGGATTATGACAAGCCCATTATCAGCTTACTGGATTATTGAATAACCATCAACAACAATTTATGAGTGATTTAAACGACAACCAAAAAATGATCGCGCAAATGGTCCGCGATTTCGGGGAACGTGAGATTCGACCCAATCTGATGGAATGGGATGAAGCGCAGTTTTTCCCTCTAGAAACAATGAAAAAAATGGGAGAGCTCGGTTTGTTGGGAGTTCTGGTGCCAGAAAATTACGGTGGCTCAGGATTCGGTTATGCTGAATATTATACTGCAATCACAGAAATTTCGAAGATTTGCGGTTCTGTGGGATTATCAGTTGCTGCGCACAATTCACTATGCACCGGTCACATTTTGGCATTTGGGAACGAGGAACAAAAAATGAAATGGCTTCCCAAATTGGCTTCCGGAAACTGGATTGGTGCCTGGGGTCTTACAGAGAGCAATACCGGGTCGGATGCTTTGCGTATGAAAACCGTAGCCGTGAAGGAAGGAGATCATTATGTGCTTAACGGGACTAAAAACTGGATTACCCATGGGATCAGTGGCGATGTGGCAGTGGTACTTGTGCGCACAGGCGAATTGCTGGATACCAGAGGTATTACGGCCATTGTGGTGGAACGGGGTACCCCCGGATTTGCTGCTGGAAAGAAAGAGAATAAATTGGGTATGCGGGCTTCGGAAACTGCTGAGATGATTTTCGACAATTGTCGGGTTCCGGTGGCCAATGTATTGGGGAATGTGGGTGAAGGTTTTATTCAGGCCATGAAAGTGCTGGATGGTGGACGGATTTCTATTGCTGCACTGGGTGTTGGTATGGCAAAAGGGGCTTATGAAGCTGCGCTGAAATACAGCAAGGAACGCGAGCAGTTTGGTCAGCCGATTTCAAATTTTCAGGCGATTGCGTTTAAACTGGCAGATATGGCAACGGAAATAGAAGCAGCCGAATTGCTTACGCTTCAGGCGGCCTATTTGAAGGACAATAAGCGGGAGATGACCAAAGAATCGGCCATGGCGAAGTATTATTCCAGCGAAGTTTGTGTTCGGGTGGCTACTGAAGCTATTCAGATTTTTGGAGGATATGGCTACACGAAAGATTTTCCTGTCGAAAAGTTTTTCAGAGATAGCAAGCTTTGTACGATAGGTGAGGGCACGAGCGAAATTCAGAAACTTGTAATTTCCAGAAAAATCCTCGCCTGAGTTTCATTTCTATGAAAATTGTATATATTTGCACTCCCTAAATAAAACGGAAACCCACAGTATGCTTATTATTCCAGTAAAAGAAGGCGAAAACATCGAAAGAGCCCTTAAAAAATTTAAGAAGAAATTTGACCGCACGGGTGTTGTGAAAGAATTGAGAGCGCGTCAACAATTCATCAAGCCATCGATTATAAATCGCCAGCAAAAATTGAAGGCCGTTTACGCCAATCACATCAGAAGTCAACAAGACTAAATCAGATATTTATTCAGATATTTAAGGCAGTACAATTTGTACTGCCTTTTTTATGCGCCAGGAATTTATTCAATATATCACCTACGAGAAGCGTTACAGTCCGCATACCGTAAAGAGTTATATCTCAGATTTAAGCCAGCTTCAATCATTTCTTCTGAGTACATTTGAGATTGATGATCTGGAAACAGCCTTACATCCCCATTTGCGTTCATGGTCTGTGTCTTTAATGGAGGACGATAAGACGGCGAGGACAGTGAGGCGCAAAATAAGTGCAACGCGCGCTTATTTTCGCTGGCTCAGGAAATACCACGATATTAAGAATGACCCCACCTTAAAATTGGTTCTTCCGACAATTCCCAAACGTCTACCCGTCGTGGTCGAAGAAGTTCAAATGATTCAATTGACTACAGCTGGAATCTTCCCTGAAAACTTCGCCGGTGCAAGAGATCGCGCAATTATCGAGATGTTTTATCATACCGGGATGAGAAGTGCTGAACTCCTCGGTCTAAAAGATTTTGATATTGATTATCACCAGAAAACCCTCAAAATTTTGGGTAAGAGAAACAAGGAACGAATCATCCCCGTAAGCGACGAACTGCTCGAGGTAATTGGCAATTATGCCGGTTATCGGGAGGAGCTACCTCAAACGGATCATGAAGGTCATTTCTTTGTGAACGAAAAGGGACGAAAACTCTATCCAAAACTTGTTTATAAAGTGGTGAATAACTACCTTGGGATCGTCAGTTCACAGCGAAAAAAGAGCCCTCATGTATTGCGACACACGTTTGCAACACACATGCTCAACCGCGGGGCTGACCTGAATGCCATTAAAGAACTCCTGGGCCACGCTTCTCTTGCCGCCACCCAGATTTACACCCACAATACCGTTGAAAAACTCAAGAATATCCACCGTGACGCCCATCCAAATGGCTAACGGTTTTTGCTAACCTTTAAAAACGCAGAATTATGCAGGTAAATGTTCATTCAATTCAGTTTAAAGCCGATGGCAAACTCATTTCCTTTATTGAAGGGAAATTGAAAAAGCTGGAGCAGTATCACGATCATATGATCGGTGCGGAAGTTTTTCTCAGGCTGGAAAAGAACCATGAAGATGGCAATAAGATAACCGAAATAAAACTCAATGTCCCCGGGAAAGAATTGTTTGCCAAGCGGCAATCGGTTTCATTTGAAGAAGGTACGGATTTGGTTGTTGAGGCTTTGAGGAAGCAAATACGCAAACACAAGGGGAAAAAGGCTCTCCTGAATTAATTTTTCTAAGCTCATAAACTAACGACGCCATCTTCGGATGGCGTTTTTTTTTTGAGAGGGGATTTGCCTGGAAGAAAAAACCACTGTACTTTCAAAGTCCGGGGTGAATAAATGAAGTTGATATATGATATTTGCGAACATCAGATTAATGAAACAAATTCAAATTTACGCGGTCATTTTTTTATTGAATTAGAATGTGTCCACCTAAGGAATCACTGTTTTTTTCCTAATCGCGAGATTTTTTTGTTGAATTTCAAACTTTTTCTGTGACCTTTTGAATGTAGTAATTTTATCAGGTGTTTAATTATCAGGTCCATATAATATGTATCCGGGTGGAAGACCCCGGGAATGATCAATCCCCATCTCAATCTCTCACAGAAAATTGCGGGATGTTGCTTTTTCAATGGAAAACTTTCATACATTTGCAGACCTTT
>JBGTLS010000283.1:0-11018 GCA_041744015.1 Cryomorpha sp.
CAGATTACTCCCTTCGGTCGTGAGTCGCTGGCGCTATGTTCCTCCTATCGTCGGAAAGAGCTCCGGGTGTTGTCATTACTCCCTACGGTCGTGAAACCACTTCGCTCAGTTCAGAGCGAAGCGAAGAATCATTTACGTTGCGATGAACAGATTCCTCCTATCGTCAGAATGACAAAGCTCAGAGTTTTGTCATCCAGAGCACCCGCCGAAGAAAGGAAGGATCTTTAAATTGGACAGGCAGTGAATCAGCCAGTATTTCTGCATCTTTGCGGCATATTGTGGATTGAAAAAGATTTTCTGTTCCCGCCTTTTCTGTCGCCAGCATGAATGACTTTTTTAAAGATTTGTTTGTCGTAGAACTGGCCAGCGTATTGGCAGGTCCGGCGGTAGGCATGTTTTTTTCTGAACTTGGAGCCAGAGTTGTCAAAATTGAGAACGGCAAAACCGGAGGTGATGTCACACGCGGGTGGAGACAGCCTGGCGAATCAGTCAGCGCCATTTCCGCTTATTACGCCTCCGTAAATTATCGCAAAGAGGTCGCTCAACTGGATCTTTCTCACGAAATTCATCGACAGGAATTATGGCCATTCATCCAAAAAGCAGATTTGGTGATTTCCAACTTTGGTGTGGAAACTGCAAAAAAGCTGGGTGTTTCAGAATACGAATTGCGAAAATGGAAAAGTGATCTGATTTTCGTTCAACTCGATGGATTTGAAATGGGAGACAGACCCGCTTATGATGTGGTCCTGCAGGCTGAAACCGGTTGGTTGTCAATGACGGGGCATCCTGATCATCTTCCTGCCAAATTGCCAGTGGCTTTAATCGACATTTTGGCAGGACATCAATTGAAAGAAGGCGCTTTAATTGGTATCATTCACAAATTGAGAACCGGGAAGGGATCGGCTATTCATGTCAATCTGGAGCGCGCTTCTTTATCCGCCCTTGCCAATCAGGCCACAAATTTTTTGATGAACAATGCGGTAGCCAAACCGATGGGAACCCAACACCCCAACATAGCACCTTACGGCGATCTTTTTTATACAGCAGATCGACGTGCAATTGTATTGGCTATTGGCAGCGATGCACAGTTTCAAAATCTCTGCATGATTTTGGAAAACCAATCTCTGGCTGCAGACTCACGATTTAAAACTAACGCCAAACGGGTAATAAACCGCCCGGAACTCATTGAAATTCTCGATAAAATCATCAGAAAGTTACCGCTATCAGAATTTGTGAATCTTCTCTCCGAATCCAAAATTCCATTTGGTGAAATCAAATCGCTGGATGTTGTATTAAACAGCACGGCTGCACAAGAAATGATTTTAGAAGAAAAAATTGAAGGGATTGAAACCAGACGATTGAGTGGAAATGCGTTTATAATTTCTCTTTTTTAGGTTTTGCCAGTTCCTGTTTCATCAGTTTATAAACCTGCATGGTATCGCTTTCACTCAATTGCATTCCAAATTTGATAAATTTTCCCTGGTAATTCAATCCGAGTTTTTCCCCACCAAGCACCCACCACGCATTTTCATATGTATAAGCGAAAGACTTTTTTGACAACGTTATCGGTGCAAAATCTGTGATCATATCCAGATAATAAAATTGTGCCTTTCCGTATGTGTAAAAACTGCGCTTGAGCGTCAGGACATCGCCTTCGATCCGAATTAATTCATTTCCGCCTCTACGAAAAAGCCAGACCTTGCCGACTTTCCAAAAATAATAAGCCCAAAAAATCAAAAAGATAATGAGCATCATGCGCATTTCGCGGTCAATGGCTTCGTAATAAGCGTAGATTACGGTAACACCGATCAGTATCCATGCAAGCAACCAGGCCGTGAGCAGCGCTTCTTTCCAACCCTCTATTTTGCCGAGAATGACGAATTGCAGGTATTCCGAGGTACGTTTGTAACTGAGTTTTTTGCTGATTATTTTCACAATCACATGGATGGAAGTGCGGCTTTCGCCAAAACCGAATCGTACAAATCCGTATACATCGGAAGAATGCTGTGGATGTCAAAATCCAGGGATCGTTTTTTGGCGTTGACTTTAAATGTGGCCAATGTCTTTTCGTCCTGCAGTATGTGAATGGCATGCTCAGCCATTTCATCAATATCTCCGACGTTGGATGTAAATCCTGAAAAACCATTTTCATTGAGCTCGGGCAGTCCCCCTGTATTGGATGATATCACAGGCACGCCGCAGGCCATGGCTTCCAGTGCCGCAAGCCCAAAACTCTCCGACTCGGATGGGAGCAAAAACAAATCTGAAATGTAGAGCACTTCCTCTGGTTTTTTCAATTTACCGATAATGTGGGTGTCTGTACACGTACCCAGGTCCCGACAGAGTTGTTCGATGCGATAACGTTCAGGACCGTCACCCACCAGAATTAATTTGGACGGTATAACTTCCCGGATTTTTTTGAAAATCCTCACCACATCTTCCAGGCGTTTTACCGGTCTGAAATTGCTGATATGCGTGATGATTTTTTCTCCCTTGGGAGCATACACATTCCTTAAATTCTTTTCTGGATCGGGTATATAATGTTCTGGACGGATAAAATTCGGGATAACATGTATGTCCCGTTTAACCCCGAAATGCTTATAAGTATCCTGCTTCAGACTTTCCGAAACCGCTGTAACTGCATCGCTGTGATTGATGGCAAATGTAATGGCCGGTTCGAAAGATGGGTCTTTCCCTACCAAAGTGATGTCAGTACCGTGAAGTGTTGTTATAAATGGTATTCGAATACCCTGAGATTCGAGAATTCGCTGGGCCATATAGGCGGCAGAGGCGTGTGGGATTGCATAATGAACGTGGAGTAAGTCAAGCTTTTCATTTTTAACCACATCCACCAATTTACTGGCTAGTACCGTCTCGTAGGGTGGATAATCAAAGAGCGGATAATCTGAAACATTGACTTCGTGATAAAAAAGATGTTTGGTGAAGGATCCCAATCGCACCGGTTGATTGTATGTAATAAAATGGATTTCATGACCTAGTTGAGCCAGCGCTTTCCCCAATTCCGTCGCTACCACTCCGCTCCCTCCAAAGGTGGGATACAATACAATTCCTATCTTCATTTACTTTATTTGGAAGGCCAAAGATAGGAAGCTTTGGGATTTTGAGACCAATCTGATGTGTGACCTGAAGATCCCGGACTATAGCAAATATCGAAATAATCAGAACTTTTGGCGAAAGCCAAAAAATGCCAAGTCCCCGGGCCATCTATGGTTAAGCCCCAAAAATGAATTAGCTTCATCCTTTTTTCCCCGAAAGGGTCATAGCAACTCCAAACATCAAATTAAGAATGAGACAAATCTCAAAGTTAATCACCGTGCTGGTAATAGGCGCAGTGAGTGCCTGCGCACCGAAAAACACGGAGCAAACTTACCGATATGAATATGAAACTATCGCCAACGATCCGCTTGAAGCCAAAATTTATACCCTTGATAATGGCTTGAAGATTTATCTTTCTGTCAACAAAGATGAACCACGCGTAGTGACACAAATTGCGGTCCGTACCGGGAGCAAACAGGATCCGGCCGATGCTACGGGCCTGGCTCATTATCTCGAGCACATGCTTTTTAAGGGAACTTCCAAATTTGGAACCAAAGATTGGGAGGCTGAGAGCGCCCTCCTCACACGCATTTCCAATCTTTACGAAGACCATCGAAATACAACGGACGCCGATGAACGAAGACGCATTTATCTTCAAATCGATAGCTTGTCCGGCCAGGCAGCAAAATTTGCCATTGCCAACGAATACGACAAAATGATCGGATCTCTTGGGGCAAAAGGTACAAATGCCTACACCTGGTATGAACAAACTGTATACATCAACGACATTCCTGCCAACGAACTTGAGAAATGGGCGAAGATTGAATCAGAACGCTTCAGCGAACTGGTTTTGAGACTTTTTCATACGGAATTGGAAGCGGTATACGAAGAGTTTAACCGAACACAGGACAGTGATCAAAGACAAGCCTATTATAAAATGATGGAAAAATTGTTTCCCACCCATCAATACGGAACGCAAACGACTATCGGAACAAGTGAGCACCTGAAGAACCCTTCGATGGAGAAGATTCATGCATATTTCAAGGAGCGATACCAACCGAATAATATGGCGATCATTTTATCAGGTGATATCGATCCGGATAAAACCGTGGATGTGATCAAAAAATACTTTGGCGATTATAAAAAGGGGGAAATCGCTCCTTTCAAGGTGGCTCGGGAAACACCCATTTCCGCACCGATTGTGGAAGAGGTTTCCGGTGTGGAAGCGGAATTTGTGATGGTCGGGTACCGTTTACCCGGAGCCGGAACACCGGAAGCTATGAAACTGGAAGTCATGGATGGTATTTTATCAAATGGCAAAGCTGGTCTGATAGATTTGAATCTCGTTCAAAAACAAAAAGTCATTCGCGGAAATTCTTCGACATCTGTTTTTACGGATTACTCTGTGTTTAGTCTTAGCGGGTCACCACGTTCTGGTCAGGATCTTGATTCAGTTGCAGCGATGTTGCGCGGTCAAATCGATTATATCAAACGGGGAGAATTTGAAGACTGGATGGTGGAAGCCGTGGTAAATGATCTGAAACTTTCGGCACTTCGGCAATCAGAAACCAATTGGGGGCGCGCAAGCAAAATGGTGGATGCCTTCGTATATGGTCGCAACTGGAAGGATGTCGCGGGTGAATTAGATGCAATGTCAAAACTTACCAAGCAGGAAATTGTGGATTTTGCGAACCAATGGTTTGGCGACAACTACGTTCAGGTGAACAAAAATGCGGGCGAAAGCAATGCTGTAAAAGTGGAAAAACCCACCATCACACCAGTCGAAATCGACCGTGAGTCGCAGTCGGCATTCTTTCTGGCCTGGGATAGTCTGGAATCAGATCGCCTCGAACCGGTTTTTATCGATTATAAAAAGGATATCGCGCAATCAAAATTTTCCGACGAAATAGACTTTTTTCACGTGCCCAACAAGAGCAATCAATTGTTCAGCCTGTATTACATTTTAGATATGGGTTCTGACCATGATCAATTGATGAAGCTGGCTGTCGATTATTTGCCATACCTCGGGACGGCCACAATGAGCCCGGAAGAGTTGCAAAAAGAATTATTCAAACTGGGAGTGAAGTTTGACGTTTCCTCCGGCAGAGAGCGTTCTTATGTTGTGCTACGCGGTCTCAATGAAAATCTGGAAGAAGGTGTGAAACTTTTCGAGCAGGTGCTCGCCAATGTAACACCTGACCAACAGGTTTTAGACGATATGGTAGATGGCATCCTCAAAAAACGACAGGATGCGATGAAAAGCAAAGGGCAAATTATGTTTAATGCCATGTCACAATACGCGCAATTCGGACCGAAAAACCCATTGACGAATCAACTCTCGGAAGCACAACTTCGCGCGGTGAAGGCGGAAGAGCTTACGCAAAAAATCAAGGAGCTTACTTCTTACAAACACACCATATTTTATTATGGACCTGATAACTCCAAAGAGGCCATAGCAAAAATTAAAAATCACCACCGGGTATCGTCGCCTCTGAAAAACTATCCGGAGCCGGTAAAGTATGAAGAATTGGAAATGGCCGAAAACAAAGTGTACTTCACAAACTTTGATATGGTTCAAAGCGAAATGATGCTTTTGTCGAAAGGTTCCGAATTTAATGTGGACTTTATGCCGCAGGCCGGTCTTTTCAACGAATACTTCGGGAGTGGATTGTCATCTATTGTTTTTCAGGAAATCCGTGAATCAAAAGCGCTGGCTTATTCTGCATATAGTACTTTTTCTTCGCCAGCCAAAAAAGATAAATCGCACTACATCCGGGCCTATATTGGTGCACAAGTTGATAAGCTACCGGAAGCAGCTGATGCCATGCTGGAATTGATGAATAATATGCCCCGTGCAGATATTCAATTTGAAGGTGCACGAGATGCCGCTTTAAAGCAAATCGAAACGAACCGTACAACAAGGGAGTCCGTTTTTTGGAGTTATATAGCAGCCAAAGACCGTGGATTGGATTACGATATTCAGAAAACGAATTATGAGGCTATTCAAAAAATGACTTTCGATGATCTCCAAAGCTTTTTTGACAATCAAATAAAAGGAAAAGCTTTTACCTATACGGTCATTGGAAATGAACAAATGGTGGATATGGAGGTACTAAACCAGCTCGGACCTGTTCAAAAGCTGACTCTTGAAGAGCTCTTTGGATATCCTCAGGCCGATAAACCTGAGCCTCTGGTAAAAAAATAAAAATAGTGATGTCATGGGAAAGGGTTGTTACCAAATGGTGATAACCCTTTTTTTATTTGTCTGATTCAATTACAACCAACTGCTGAAGCATGTTCTGCAGAACTAAGGTCTTTCCTCATCTCAAGGGTATAGTCGAAAGGTGAATTTCCTTCACAGGTAAAAGTGGTCTGATTTGTTTGAAGTGGACTAAACCAGGAATCGGCAGCAATCAATACGTTGCCGCTGTTCAACAATGAAATATTTTTCACTTCAAACGAATTGGTTTTTCCATCGTTTGTTTTCCCCATCAGAAAAGTTCCGCTCTCAGGTTCACCGTGCTTCTGGTTTATCCTTAGAATGACTGCAGCTTTTGCGCCTCCTCCCTGACCATAATTTGCAATCCAGCCATTGGTTGTAAACCTTCGAAAATCCGCATCCATAGGACCCTGTGTACCTGTAACACTAAAAACGGCATAAAGATTTTCACTCCCGTCCCATACCAGACCATAGCCACGACTATCGTCACCAGTGGTTTCAAATTCGGTTCTTACCCACGCCAATTGACCGTCAACATATTTTGCCATAATGGGATCCTGATTGTGATCCGACACCTGACGATAACCGATAAAAAAATGTGTGTTTCCGGCTGCAACAAACAGAACACCACGTGAAATTAGGGCACCCATCTCCTCTCCTGCCTGAAAAACTGTGCTTTCGCCAAATACGGAAACCGTATTTATCGTTTGACTGCCAGGATCCTCATCGATTATATCATCGTCTTTCGAACAGGAGATAATAACGAACGCTCCGAGCATACATGATAAAAAAACTGATTTTTTCATAGCTACTTTACGATAATCACAGTGAAGGCGTTACGGAAAATGTGCTTTTTCTGAAGGATCAGACCTATGATTCATTTTGGAACAGCTTCGGCATAACTCTTTTATTCCCAAATTTCCCACTTCCACACTCCACACATTGTGGAGAAGGGTGACAAACACAAATTTTAAAATATCATTAATGAATTAGCATAGAAGGATTTATCCCAGGGTAATCTTTCGGCATGGAATTCACTCTGTAACTTGTGAATTACAAGAAATCGAACCAAACACCATACGAACATGAAAAAGATACTTTTTTTAGTTGCTCTGATTTTCGCAGGAGTTTCAGTTGGAGCAAATTCGCTGACAGATACAAATCCGGCAGTGATGGCAATTGATCAAAATGAAAAATACATCACCCAGGATGAATTGCCTGAAGCAGTTCAAACAGCCCTGAAAGGTGACGATTACAAAGGTTGGTCTGTTTCATCAATCGCCAAAGTTGAAGGACAACCCGGTACTGATGGAGCAAAAGGTAAAGCGCATTACAAGGTACAGGTCACCAACGGAACAGAAGTAAAAACAGTGAAACTTGACGAAAATGGCAAAAAGGTAGCATAGGCTATCACTCTATATATAGAGTTTATGAACAAGTGCGGATGCCTGGGAAGAAATTCCCCGGCATTTCGTATTTTTGCACCTTCGTAAACGGTAGCTATGGCGCATATCTTATTGGTGGAAGATGATTTCACGTTTTCCAAAACATTGGAAGGTTTTTTAAAAAAACATGGTCACCAGGTCGATTTGAGTATCAGCTTAAAAAGTGCGTCGGAATTTATTGGGAAATCCAAGTATGATTTGTTGTTACTCGATTACAGATTGCCTGATGGAACCGGTCTGGATGTCCTCGCAAAGGCTCGTGAAAGTAACATTACCTGTCCGGCCATTGTAATGACGAGTTTCAATGATGTGCGAACCGCGGTGAGTGCCATGCGATCGGGTGCTTTCGATTATATCACAAAACCTGTCAATCCAGATGAATTTTTGTTGGTAGTGAATGAAGCGCTGGCGCGACAACAACAACACCAACAACCTGTGGCAGCAGAGGTTACCAAAAAAGTTTCTAAATCCACACAGCCCAAATTCATTGCAGGGCAAAGTGAATCGTCACTAAAACTTCAGGGGCATATCAAGCTTGTGGCCCCCACCGATATGTCCGTGATCATTCAAGGTGAGAGCGGAACCGGAAAAGAATATGCGGCCCGATCAATCCACATGCAAAGCAAACGATCAAATAAACCCTTCATGGCTATTGACTGTGGCGCACTTTCAAAAGAATTGTCCGCAAGCGAATTGTTTGGCCATGAAAAAGGCGCTTTTACTGGCGCACAGACCGAAAAACGGGGCGTGTTTGAAGCAGCGAACGGCGGTACGCTCTTTCTGGATGAAGTGGGCAACCTTAGTTACGAAGTTCAGGTGAAATTGCTGCGTGCTATTCAGGAAAGGGTCATTCAACCAGTGGGCAGCAACAGACAAATAAATGTGGATGTACGCATTCTCGCCGCCACCAATGATGATTTGAAAACCAGCGTTTCAAATGGGAAATTTCGGGAAGATTTGTATCATCGACTCAACGAATTTAAAATATTCGTGCCACCATTGCGCGAAAGATCTTCGGATTTAAAAGAATTTGTAAAACACTTTATTGCAGAAGCCAACGACGACCTTCATCGCCATGTAACAAAACTATCGCCCGAACTTTGGCAGGTCATTGAGAATTACGACTGGCCTGGAAATTTGAGGGAATTAAAAAATGTCATCAGGCGTATGGTACTGTTGAGCACCGATGAAACCGCTACAAAAGACACCTTACCTGAAGAAATGTTCATGTCCATCAATGAATCAAAAACCGCACCTGGCAAAGATTTGAGAGCTCTTCAGGAGAATACGGAGAAGGCGCTGATTACCAAGACGCTTGAAGAAGTAAAATTCAATAAATCCAAAGCCGCCAGGATATTAAACATTGACCGCAAAACACTTTACAGCAAAATGGAAAGGTATGGCATCGATTGATTCATGCGCTGGTTTCTTTTTCCAATCTCATCATTTCCTCCTGCACTTGTGTAATCAGTGATTCCATTTGTTTAGAAGTTGATTCAATTTGTTTTTTCAGCTCTACGACAGGTTTTCCATTCCGGATATGCACTTCGAATTTTCGAAAGGAACCAGCCAGGTTCTTATCACCGATTTGCGCAGTACGGCCAGCAAGTCTGTGAAAAAGATCTGAAGCTTTTTCACTGTTTTCATTTAAAACCGCCAGACGAATCTGCTCAACATCTGCGATCGAATCTTTGACGAATTGCGTGAGAATAGATTGCATCAAATCCTGATCGCCCATGGTCATCTTTTCCAGATTCGTAAAATCGGGTTTAACTCTTTTTGAAGGATTATGATTTTTTTCTGTTTTTCCGGAAGGTACAGGCAACTCACCTGATTCCATAAGTAAACTGAGGAAATCCGTTTGATTAAAAGGTTTGTGAAGAATTTGATTGAATCCGGATTTGAGGATTGCCTCTCGTTCCTCCGGGACGGCTTCTGCGGTCATCGCTGCAATCCGCAAAGCTTCTCCATGCTTTTTTCTTAAGGCTGCACAAAGCTCTCCACCTCGGATACCTGGAAGACGAATATCCGTGAGAACCAATTTGACATTCGAATCCCAGGGAATGAATAACAGATCTTCAGCTGTGTGAAATACGCGGTGTTCAATACCGTATTTGGAAAGGATGGTGCTGCAAAGTCGTGCAATCAGCTTGTCGTCATCCACCAACCATACCGTACCTTTAAAACTTTCCGGATCGGGAAGTCGCTGCGCTTCCTCGACATGTGCAGTATCCTGATGTGCATAAGGCAAAGTGACCTGAAAAACGGAACCTTTACCCGGCGTGCTCTTCACCTCAATCGATCCCTGCATACCTTCTACCAGCGCTTTAACAATGCTCAAACCCAAACCTGAGCCTCCAAATGTCCGGGCAACTGAAGAATCTGCCTGTTCGAACTGACTAAAAATAGAATCAATTTTATCTTTATGAATTCCGATTCCAGTGTCTTCCACAGCGAAAGTTACCATGCTTCCAGGCGCCTGATTCGCTGCGTTTACCGAGAGTTTAACATTACCTGAATCGGTAAATTTAATCGCATTACCCAACAGGTTAAACAAAATTTGTTTCAACCGAAAGGCATCGCCAATAAGATCCGTTTTTATCTCAGAGTGATCTTCCAGTAAGCATTCAATGCCTTTAGCTCGAACCTGGGGTTTTAGATTTGACATTACTTCCTTCAAAACCAGATTAAGGTTAAACGGCTGATTTTCAAACGTAAATTTTCCGGAATTGATTTTATTAAAATCCAGGACCTCGTTTACGATTTGAAGTAAATGTGACGAAGATCTGTAAATGGAGTTGATATCTTCCTTGTCTGGCTGCTCTGACTGCTGAAGTTGCTCAGCATATCCAATTATGGACTGAAGCGGTGTGCGGATTTCATGACTCATATTAGAGAGAAAACGCTGACGGGCCAGGCTGTGATTTTCGGCTTCTTCCTTGGCTTTGACAAGTTGAAGGCGATATTTACTACTTCTGGAAATATCGATCAGGATCAGCAAAACCAGAATAAGTGTAACCGCAAAAAAAGCAAGTAATACAATTGAAATGTTTCGGACACTTTGAGATACCACTTCCTGAGCTGAAGACGTATTGGCAGCATTCTGACGAATAACCTCTTGTTCTACAGTACTTAAAATATCGACCACCTGAGCAACGAAAGAGCGCTCAATTGCAGCCAACTCCTCTTCCCGAGCAAAATATGATTCTCGTTTTTTCTTCTGAGAGGCTGTAATGGAACCAATCAGGTTTTGAGCCACGGTTAAAACGCTGTCGCGAGGTGTAAATACCAGGGTA
>JBGTLS010000284.1:0-7671 GCA_041744015.1 Cryomorpha sp.
TCAGCGGCATCGAGGCGCGCAGCTTTGTCGCGAAGTTCATTCATTTGTGACCGGGCTTTTAAATGTAAATTTGCACCCGAAAAATGGGTGGGTTTTCAAAAATTTTGCCCTAAAGGTAGCCAAACATGGAAAGAGAAAAATCAAAAGCGTTGTATGCAAAAGCCCTGACCCTTTTTCCCGGAGGCGTGAGCAGTCCGGTGCGGGCATTCAAGGCCGTGGGCGGTACGCCGCTCTTCATGGACCGCGGTGAGGGAAGTCATATCATCGATGTGGATGGAAACCGGTATCTCGATTTTTGCTGTTCATACGGCCCCCTGATTTTGGGCCACGCACCCGCCGAAGTGGTGGAAGCCATCACTGCCACCGTGTCCAAAGGAACCACGTTTGGCGCACCCACCGCATTGGAGAACGAACTGGCCGAACTCATTATTTCGAACCACCGCTACCTGGAGAAAATCCGGTTTGTGAGCTCAGGTACGGAAGCAGCCATGAGCGCCATTCGCTTAGCCCGCGGATACACGGGTCGAAACAAGATTGTAAAATTTGACGGGTGTTACCACGGCCATGTGGACGCCCTTCTTGTGAATGCCGGCAGTGGTCTGGCCACCCTTGGCACCTCCTCATCGGCGGGTATTCCTGAGGCATACGCCAAAGAGACCATTGTACTGCCGCTGCACGACCGCGAGGCGGTGGAACTGGCGGTGAAAAAATTTGCAGGCGATATCGCGTGCATTGCCATCGAACCGATTCCGGCCAACAATGGACTGCTTATCCAGGGAAAAGAATTTTTGCAGTTCCTCCGCGATGTATGCGACCGGGAAAATATTCCGTTGTTTTTTGATGAGGTCATCTCGGGATTTCGGGTTGGATTCGAAGGTGCAGCGGGATATTATGGTATCCATCCCGACATTGTGGCTTTTGGAAAAATAATCGGGGGTGGTTTGCCCGTAGGTGCTTATGGCGCCAGTAAGGAGATTATGGGATTTATTGCTCCTGATGGACCGGTTTATCAGGCGGGGACCCTCAGCGGAAATCCCGTGGCCATGGCTGCTGGCAAGGCGCAGATTGCGGCCTGTCTGGAGCCGGGGTTTTACGAAAGTCTGGAAAAGAAAACTGCTGATTTTGCGGAAGCGATCAATACCCACGCAAGGTCAAAATCTTTTCCATTTAAGATCGTTCACATCGGTTCGATTTTCTGGCTGTCATTTTCCGATAAGGAAAACATCGCTTCGAGTGCAGATATTGACGGTGTGAAAATGAATCCGCTTTTCAGCAAAATGCACGCGCTCCTGCTGGACCGCGGAATTTATCTCGGTCCGTCGGGTTATGAAGTCGGGTTTATCTCAAGGGCGCATTCCCGGGAGGATTTGGATCTGGCCGTTGGGAAGTTTAAGGAGTGCCTGGAATTGGTTTTTAATGCGTAGTATTTGCTTTTCAGGGATTTTAAAACTGCTAATTTTTTAGTGTGGAATTTAGCAGTTTATAAAATTCCCGTACAATGATTGCAAGTGTATATGCGTATAATGGATACTATGATTCTCCTAAGCGCTTCAAGACGTCTTTGATGAGATCCTCATGCAAACGAAACCAGTTCAATGTACTAAGTTGATTTTTATGCAAAGGGACACGATACAACTCGCGTTGCACTGCTGGTGTGATTAGAACGCTACCGAAAAGCGTTCTTAGCAAATCGATTTGTTCTATTTGAAGCAAATTCGAGATGGCCGAGGTATTACTCACCACAATCATAAATCAATACCCAGATTTTTTAAATCCTGATCTAAATTATCTTTTGTGTAATGAATGTATATGTTCCGCTTTGCCAGCTCTTTTTGAAACGCCATTTGATCCAGTCCGATCAACTGCCTTGCCTGCCCCATGCTCAGGCGCCTCTTGTCATATAAATAACAAGCCAGATCCGTCAATAAATCTTCGGCTGATATCTGGGCTTTGGAAAGAATATCGTCTGATATAATGAGCGCCATATTTTCTATTTGACTTCTAATTTACAAATAATCGTGGATAAAATATTTAGTCACTGGTGTGCGCAATCTGAGCGGAAATATTTTCATAGCAAATTACTTCTATGTATTGCGACCTTCAGGGGACTAAAAAAGATAGCCACACCATCCCTATATCTTGTACCACAATCATCATGTTCTCCAAAAGCGTAAATAATATCTTCTACCTGGCTGAGGAGCGTGTTTAATATTAAAACTATTGAACTACAATTTTCCCGGTCATATTTCTTTCAAACTTGTCATCCCGGATATGCAGCAGATAAAGTCCACGGGATAAGTCAGCGACGGAGAAGACAACCTGATTGGTTTCGTTTACCTGCATGTCAGCGACCCGCACGCCGGAAATATTGTACAATGATGCGCGTCCGGTAATTTCTGAATTGAATTGAACAGAAACCCGATCTGTAGCCGGATTGGGGAAAACTGTAAAATGGGTCTCTGTACCGACATGATAGGTATTTGCATGGGGTGGAATTCCCTGTGCGTTTGGAGGCATAAGCCCATACCGAACGATTAATTTGGGATGTTTTGACGGATCGGGATCTTCTCTGCTGTACAGGTTTACATTTCTCAAGGAACCTTCCAGCTGGCTTTGCAGGGCGAGTGAAAGTATTCCGTCCCCGGCCAGTTCGGTTAAAAAGGCTTCGGTTACGTCCCAATCCATCACATCACGTCCGAAATGGGCGGATAGAACTGTTTCGTCAGCCATAGGTTTGTTGTTCCAGGTCACGGTGTTTTCCTCCCATGAATCATCTTCAACGAAATGCGCTGAGATGGGGGCAGTTCGCGCCAATGAATTCAAAGCCTTTTTGGAGGTTTGCAGGTATACCCGCTCCACTGGTTGATTGACGAAAGCCGATACATCAAACTTGAGATATGATATCCTGTCGAAACTGTCACTGGCATCATCCTTCACGATCAATTGAGTTTCCTGTCCGTGTGTCTCATCTGCATATATGCCGCCGCGCACATATGCATCAGCCAGGGGTGAGATATAATTTTCTGAAAAGTTGATGATCAGTTGGGGATGTACATTGGGATTATTGGCCTCTTTGGAATGAAAAATAAGGTACTCGCCGGAATTATTCAATTCTGTAATGGCGAGACTCAGCCAGGTGCTCGTATAGGCCACATTTTGCATGAGTTCGGTAAGGTCCCATTCTACAAATATAGAATCGCCATGTTGCGTATCAAGAAGCTCGGTTTTAGGTGGTTTTAAAATCGAATTGTTTGTAAGGACACTTTCAGTCCAGAAATTACTTGCGCAAAAATGCAGGTTGTACCACGCGTTCAGAACTTCGGCGCTTTTATAGCTCTTTACATATAGCCGCAGTTTGGCACTTTCAATAAAACCTTTCCCGGCCAGATTGTGGATTTGAAAACGCAGGTAAGTTTCTACGTGGTTTTTTGAATTGACCGGGACGTATTTGGCACCCAACCGATTGTCGCTCCCAAAATTGGTGTTCCCCAGCGTTCCCCCACGCACTGCACAGTCGTCGTTGGGTTTCAATATCATGGTGGTTGGTTCGCATGGGGCCAGGGTGCTGTAACAATCGTCCGGATATTCCATGGTAAAGTTGATCACGTAGATCGGGGTGGGATCTCCAAAATTTGCCGGATCTGCCTGGGTTAAGATGCTCAATTGACCGTATTCGTAAAAACGTCGACTGTCCATTATGAAATTGCTCGCGGGCATGTCTTCTTTCAGGAGCAAAGTCCATGTTGAATATTCATCGAGGGGAGAGGCAGTGATGATGTGGAATTGTTTGTTCAGGACGTACAACAGAAAAAGATTGTTGCGGTGATCGCTGATAAGTCTGGGTCTCAGTCCTCGGAATGGAAGGGTGTTGAGGCGCCATTCGCCCATGGCATTTCGCCAGTAATGGCGATAAAAACCGGAGCCGCTGATGCCTGGCGGAGTGAAAGCTGAATCGCGGTGATTCACCACCACGTGTACCCCACCTTTTCTGTCGACGGTATGACCCTGGTTGTTGATCATTCCCAGTTCAGGCGCGATCATGGCGACATTGATTTCGGGAGAGGCATAATTGGCGGTCAGATTGGTGTTAACATTGGCTACGTGCGTGTAATCATTGGAGAGCCAGGTTGCGCCGTGATCTTCTGAAAAAAGATAGGCGATGTCGTGGTTGTATTGGGTATTTGTGCCCTGATTGCCTTCCCGCCAGGTGAAAGTGGTGTGTAGTGTACCCTGGTCGTCATACATAATGTGGTTGTGGTACTGGCTGCGCGAATTCGACACCCCCCAATACGAATTGGTGTATTGTCCCGTGCGGGAAATGAAGATTTTATTGTTGCTCCATGTGGATGTGAGTCCGTCGTAAAATACCACGCGGCTGTCGCCATTTCCCGGTCCGCCAAACCGATAGAAAAAATTCAAATGACCCTGTTCGGATCGCACAAACCTGGGATAAGTCAGGCTTGAAATTATTTGACCGGGGATGAGGTAGTTTTGAATGGGAGAAAACAGGTCTGGATTCCAATCAAAAGCTTGTGGATTGTTGGCCAGATCCGGGACGGATACTTTGTAGTTCAGGTTATTCACGTGGTGATCAAAGGCGATATGAATGATGCCGTCCACTGCCGAGATGCCTATGGCAATGCCATTGTGGTTGTCGGTGCTGGTTTTGAGGTAATCCGTAAAAACCAGTTTTTCCCATGCCTGTTGTGTCAGTGGCCGGCGCGCCATGCAGAGTCTGTGGTCAGAATTGAAATATCCGACATATTGATATCCGTTGTAAGAAGTCAGGGCGTCCTGTTCGGAAATGGAGGTATTGGCGGTCGGTCGGAATGTGCCGTCGAATGTTTCGCCGAATTGATCCAGAACAGATATTTTGTAATCTGCGATGGTGACGTTTTGGGCGATTGAGGAGGTGTTGTAAAGCAAAAACACAACAACCGCGATCAGGGAGAATCGGGTTTTCATAAGGCTGGTTTTAATGATGGTTCTTGTAAAAATATCGTTTTAGAATTGGAATTGCAATGAAGAATTTGGGATGTGGGATTTGCGATTTGGGATCGTGGTAACGTTGTGACCTGAGATTGCGATTTACACGTACAATTTGGGATTTACGTCGGTTAATGACAAAGTTCGGAGCTTTGTCATTCAGAGCGCAGCGAAGAATCTCTAACCTTGAATGGACAGATTACTCCCTGCGGTCGTGAGAAACGCTACGCTAAGTTCCTCCTACCGTCGGAATGACAAAGCTCCGGGTTTTGTCATTACTCCCTTGGGTCGTGATACCGCTTCGCTCAGTTCAGAGCGCAGCGAAGAATCTTAAACGTTGAATGGACAGTCCCCTAAAAATACCAAACCATCCCCATCCCAATACCCTGCACCACAATCATCCCGTCCACCAAAAACGTGAAAAATAAATCCGACTTATCGGTGCTCAACTTGCGCAAAAGGAGACGGCACAGGAAAATGGTGCTGAGGTGAACCATCACAACACCCGGCGAAAAATACCCGAGGAAGTAATTGCCAAAAACAGCGAGGAAGGAAAGGGAAAAAGCGATCCGGGCGATTTTGATGGTTCCGTCGATTCCGAAAATCATGGGAATGGTTTTTTGCGAAGGCTCGTCGACTTTCAGATCGCGGACATCAAAAAAGAGGATCAGTCCAAAAATGAAGGCGCCCTGCGGGAAAAGCAGAAAGAGCATGGAGAGTCCCTCATCATACCCTGCGGGTCCAAACCACTGAAGTCGCGGCACCACCACCCCTGAAATCATCCAAACCAAAAGAATGATCCAGATCTTGGCAAAAGGCAATTGTCTCAATGCGATTTTTTTTTCGCGAAAGCGGAAGAAGGGCAGGGCATAGGCCACGGATAGAAGTCCGGACAGGCCCAGCAAAACGAGTGAAACCCAGTCGAGGAAAAAGACCAGTACAAGGGTGCCGGTGGCCCCTGCGAGCATCAATATGTTCCTGGATTTCTTTTCCGGAGATTCTTCGATGGTCATTCCTACCCGCCTTTGAAAATTATAGGTAAACAGGGTGGCGAAAAACACAAAGCCGGACAAGTAATAATTTGGCGAAAGCCCGTACATCCAAAAAGTGGATGAAACGAAAAGCGCGGCAGCCAGGGAAATAAACAGATCGGATTCAGCGATATAAACCAACGAGCCGGGTATGCGTCGCGGTGACATCAGCGGTTGTTGTCGACGATGGCGTATGTGACCAGTCCGACCAGGATGCCGATGGCACTTCCTTTCAGACCTTCGCGCACGTTTTTGCTGCGGGTATAACTTTCAAATCCGGCAGCATAGTCAAGGTTGTTGAGGTGGGATTTGTCGCGCACATATTCTTCCCTGATTTTAATTACCGGAATATTTGCCGAAAGGGCAAACAGCGGAGGAACCGCGAGCACAAAAATGCTCTGACGCGCGGCATATCCCGAAACTACTCCGATTCCCAAACCCGCATAAAACCAGCCTTTGCCGGTGGACACCACACGGGCGTCAGATTCGCCGCTGATAAAATCGCTCATGGCCTCCATCGACAGGTCGTTGCCCACCATCTCGTCGTAATAATAAAAATGTTTCTTGTTGCCGTTGGGATGGGTCACGGCGAAAACTTCTTCGCGCTCTGCCGCACCTTCTCGCAGGACAAGTGGCAATGCCGCTGCCTTTTCGGAAACGAGATTCTGGTTGAAATAATCCTTTTCCTTCCGTCTCAGCCGGTTATTCAGCCTTTCGCGTTTGAAGAAATTCTTGTCGTACTGAAACTGGAGATTGGTGAATGAAGAATCGTTGAATTGGTAAACTTCCATCAGTTTCCCATTCATCATCTGAAGGGTCGAAGGCTCCTGGGCATAGAGGACTGTGCTGAGCGTAAAAAAGGAGAGGGCAAAGAAGTATTTCATCCGGGTGAGATCGCGGCCAAAGATAATGGAGAATTCGGAGTTGGAAATTGGGAATGGGGAATGGGGAATTGGGAATTTGGGAAATGGGTGATGGGCAATTTGCGGAGGGTAGTGAAGGGCGAGCGTGGACGCCCGCAGTTGCTCGCGTCTCGCGAGCAACGCTTGTACCCGCCTCTGGCGGTTTTTAATCAGTAACACTCCGTGTATTTCCAATTTTATTCGGCGGGACGCCGGTAGAAGCCACGCTCGCGAGACGCGAGCGTGTGCCCGAGCAACGCTTGTACCCTCCTCTGGCGGTTTTTGATCAGTAACACTCCGTGTATTTCCAATTTTAATCGGCGGGACGCCGGCAGAAGCCACGCTCGCGAGACGCGAGCGTGTGCCCGAGCAACGCTTGTACCCGCCTCTGGCGGTTTTTAATCAGGAACACTCCGTGTATTTCCAATTTTATTCGGCGGGACGTCGGCAGAAGCCACGCTCGCGAGACGCGAGCGTGTGCCCGAGCAACGCTTCCGCCCGCCTCTGGCGATTTCTAACTGCTAACATCATTTTTATATCCAGGTATAATCGGCGGGACGCCGGTAGAAGCCACACCACGCCGGGGGCATGGCGTGTGCTCGAGGGCCCTAAACACGAACTCCCTTTTCGATGTTGTGCATGCAATTCTACCTATATTTGCACCCAAAAATAACCCCACTTTATTCCCTGTTCCCATGCCACTCAGAGATTTTCCCAAAAGACATATCGGCCCACGCGATCACGACCTGAAT
>JBGTLS010000285.1:0-4559 GCA_041744015.1 Cryomorpha sp.
AGTTTGGAGATATGGTGGCATGATCTGGGATAATTCGACTGATGCCATTTGGGAATATAACGATACAGGGGACGATCGTATCACATCGACTAACTTTGGAAACAGTAAATCTTTTACACCGGGTGGTACCGCGGTGATCGGAAATATTCAAACCTCGGTAGGAGGGGGTTTCTCTCTGGACAGCGCGCTTGTTGGAGGAATTGCTGAAATTTTTATTTATGAGGGTACGATCAACAAGGCTGTGACGAGAATTCTTCGTTCTTATATTCGTGAAAAGTATAATATCGGTCCTACCGGGGGATGGGATAAATTAGATGGGCCAACAACGCATCCAAGAACACCCATTGGTATTGGCCGGGATGTTACTTCACCAGCCCCTAATAATATCACAGAGCATAATGAGTCAAGATCAGATGGTCTGGTGTTGCGTTCCCTGCCGGGAAATTTGCAGGGCACACGTTGTTATTTATTGGCAGCCAATGATAATTCTGCCAATTCTGTGGTTACGACAGACCTTCCTGCAGGGGTGGATCAACGGTGGAACCGAACCTGGTTTATTAGAAAAAGTGATTTTGGCAATACGAGTCAAGCCCAAATCGCCTTTGATTTCGGCGAAGGAATACCTGGTGGAGACTTTCCCGGCCTGGCAGACGGTTATATCTTATTGAGAAGAAATGGAAATACTGGTGTTTTCAGCGTGATTCCTGTTCTCGAAAAATTTGTTCAGGATGATGAAATCGTATTTCGAGTTCAGGGTAGTCAACTTCCTGGAGGTATTAATGATGCTGGATATTTCACCCTGGCTACAACAGATCAGTTACAGAGCAGCCTGACAGGTCAAACTTTCAGGACATGGTATGCTTACCAATCGGGAAATTGGAGTGATGGCCTGACCTGGACATTGGATGGAAGTGCATCCCCTGCGTATATCAATCCGGAAGCTAAATATCCCGACAGTTTGGATATTGTGGTGATTGGGTCAGGTAGAACAGTAATGTGTGCTTTGAATGACCGGCTTCAATCCGGGCTGCAAGTCTTCGGAACGGTGGATTTTGGCACGACGTCAAATCACAAGATGACTTTTATTTCCGGCAACGGTACCATCCGCTGCGCGGGCTCCGGAGGTATTGGAAATTTCCCGACAGGTGATACCGATGCTTTCTCAAATGCAGTTACGGGCGGCCAAACCGAATTTTATGGTGCGGGATTTACCCAGGATCGATTGCTTGTTTTAAACAGACTTCGCATCAACATGTCAAATACAAGTTCGACTGTAACGCTGGCAAACAACCTCACCCACAAGGGATTTTTTGAAATTATTCAGGGCACTTTTCAGGTAAATGATGCAAGTGGTCCGATTCGAACCATTAACAGCGAAGGAGATGTTCTGGTAGACGCGAACGGGCGGATAACTGTATCATCCATTAACCGCACCCACGTTTGGAATTTTAACCAGGATCTGATCAATGAAGGAGGAGAAGTAAGATTTACGTTGCGAACAGCCAATACCGCTGTCAACCATCTCAATGATGAATCCCAGGGTCACATCTTCGCCCGTTTCATTAATCCCACTGAAAATCAACAATTAGTTGCCAATGGAATTTCATATTTCTCCAGAATTATTGTAAATAAAGGCACCAACCAAACTTACGTTTTAACCATTTCTGCCGATGGTCCGGATCAATTTGGGTTGTTTGGGAGGTGTAATGATGGCGACCAGACAAATGCGAATATTCTCGAAAATGCTCAGGGCATGCGCAATTCCATGGCAATTGTGAATGGAACGCTCGAAATCCGCGAGTATATATTTATTCCTTTGCATGCCGGAGGTGGAAACTATAACATTAATCAGTCTGCTACCCTTTGGGTAAATGGAGGATATGCTGCCAAAGGACCGACCGATGTATTGGGAGCTGCGAATGGGACTGCAATTGTTCCTTATGGTACGATTCGGGTAAGTGCTGGTAAATTGAATGCGCATTGTGGAAGCGGTATTACTACAAGGGCAAATGGCGTGGTACAAATAGATGGAGGAGAAGTGAATGTTACGCAATTCCGGACATCGGTTTTTGGACCCGCAAACGTCGGGGGTTTAATCATAACCGGAGGCCTTTTTAATGTGGATTCCAGTTTGCCCGGAACCCCGGCTGCAGGTTTTTCCACTTTTAGTTTGACTTACACCGGAAACCTTTTTCGGATGACAGGCGGTACGCTACGGGTAGCAGGACCGGTAAATAACGCTGGATTGATTTTTATTAATTCTAATCCCGAAGAAACAAGTGTTACCGGGGGAACAGTGCTCGCAGAAGTGATCAATAATTCAAATCATAACCGGATTGCCAGCCGGGCTGCTTTCTGGAATCTGGAAATCGTTCGATCCATGGTAGGTGGTACGAACGTACCCATCTTTATTTCCGAGGCCACCTCAGATGGAATACTCATGACAGATCAACCTTTGCGTGTACTCAATAGCCTGATCATTCGAGGGGTGAATAATCCGGCCCTGCGCATGCGATCAGCTTCGGGCAACGATATTGACGCTTTCATACGTGGGAATTTGACTATTGAGAATGGAGGTGTTTATGATCATCTGCAGAACACAACTTATTTCAATGGAGGCAGCAGCAGCATATTAAACCTACCTGCTGCGACCACCCAGACATTCCACCATCTGGTTCTCGATAAAAACTCAGATACCCGGTTTGCCGAAATTCAATCAGGCAATGCAGCAATGGCCATCGAAGTTCTGGGCGATTTCCGTATTGAGAGAGGAATTTTTAACCACGCCAACAGGAGCATTCGCGTGCTGGGCAATATGGTCAACAGGGGCATCGCGGGTTCGGAAACGGGAACGGGTTTGGTTCGGATGCAAGGTCTGCTTGCACAGGAAATACTGTCTGATAATGGAATTTTTCACAACCTGACTTTAGACAATACCAACGGGGTCACACTGACAAATGGAGATTTGCGCGTCAGACGCACCATGAGTCTTGCAAATGGTAATTTCAACATCCAAAATCACAAACTGCGGATTGAATCACTCACGGGCACACTGTCTGTGCCAACACCATCTAATACGCGTTGCATTGTAACCGATGGCTCCGCAGGTGCAGGCGGACTGGAAGTGATTTTTACAACTGCCACTCAAAATACCATTTTTCCATTAGGCGTTCCGGATGGTTTAGGCGTGAAATATGTGCCCGCCCAAACAAGGATCAACAACGATTATGTCGATGAGGGATATGTGCGAATTGTGCCAGTGCAGGGCAATCTGGCCACTGCGAATATGAGCCTGGCTACAGATTATCTCAATTTTCATTGGCGGGTTACCCACAGTGAGTTTGACAATTTGCCACGTGTGAGTCATACGTTTGTTTATGACAACGCAGATATATCAATGGGGGGTGTGGCAACCAATTTTGTATCGGGTCGTGTGCTTTTTGATGATCCGTTTGAAAGGCAGGTGGATAGTCTTTTAGCACCTACAGAACATGTCGTTGTTGGAAGCCGAACTATTCACTACAATGGAGATGATGTTTCAGCGTCTATAGCAGGTGCAGGAAGAACCATTACCAACGCGGCATATTCAGCGGGTAATTTTGAAATGTTTGAAGGGCGTCCGCGGGTGTTTTATTCGCGAAACCCGGTCTTAACTGCTGATTTCAATACAGCAGCCAACTGGAGTGATTTGAATGATTTTGGCCCTGGTCAAACTATTTTTGATTATCACAGCTCCACTTCCCCTGCCGCTTCTGGTTTTCCTCAGGCCGGTGATATCGCGTTTATTGGATTCGATCCGGCTGACGGTCGACCGCATTCCTATCAGGCTTCGTTGGCTGGAGTGACTGCTTCTGAAGTACGGTTTACTCCCCTTCAGGATACAAACGGTAGGTTACCTCGTTGGAAGGGGCCAGCGGCTGCGGATATTACAGTTTTACGACCAACATTTAGTTTTTCGACTACATCTGAAATTGAAAATATCAACGCCATCAGCGGTGAGGGTACCATTCTGCTACGCGACAATGTGGATTTATCTGTTACTGATATTGGCAATTTTCTGGTTGAGGATTCAAGTATTGTAATGATTCAGTCCAATACTGGAAATCTTCAGGTTGATCATCTTCCTCCTGTTGTTCCAAATTTATATTTGGCAAATTCAACTACCAATGGTGGTATGCGAATCAATAGCAATTTGGAAGTGCGGGGCACTTTGGAAATTACGGGAACGACAATCTTTTATCTTTCCAATGGACTAAATGGAGATATAACTATCAATGGGGATTTAAAGCTGGCCACTGATTATCCGGGTTCTTCGACTCCGGCTTTAAGATATCCCATTTCGGGATCAGTAAGAACATTGGAGGTTTTCGGGGATTTACTTCTTAAAGGAGAGGGTGCAGTGATTTCTGTACTTGGTGCCAATTCAACGCCTCAACTGATTCATAATTTAATCGTCCACAAGAATATAACACAAACTGCTTCAACTGGAAACGGCCTCAATCTATATACCAATCCTACTGTAGATTATGTGACCTTAACATTGAAAGGGCCTGGACAAC
>JBGTLS010000286.1:0-2644 GCA_041744015.1 Cryomorpha sp.
TGGGAGGTGTGCCAGGTGTGAAAGGTGGACTTGTGCGTTGAATTCTAATCACCGAAACCGCTAGTCCGCTAGTCCGCTAATCACCGAATCAACTCGTCGGCTCGATCCGCAATTGTCTGATGCGGAATGATTGACCATCCTTTTTAAGGAAAAATGTAAGGCGAAAATTTGCATCGGAAGTTTTCAAATCACCGATGTAGTAGTAATCTTCGAGTTTTGACTTTCCTTCGTGTTTGATGTCAAACGCTGTGGGGCTATGCTGTGAGAAAAACCTGGAAAGAATCACTTCGGCCTGATCCCGGCTGTAAACATCTTCGACTTTTTCCACTGTAAGATCGACACTGGAAATCAGATGTGTACTGAGTGCTTTTGCATTCCCGCTGCGAATGGCGGAACTGATCGCTTCTTTTTCAGCAGATTGCGCAAACAAACCCAGCGGAAAAAAAATTAAAAACAGGAAAGTAGAAATCCGGTTCATGGGATAAAATGGTTTTGGTCAATCACGAAGCAAAGATCAAGCCATCCATTCACAATTCCGGATATTTCACGGGTTATGAAGGTGGCAAATACCCTGACTTCGTATCTTTCGGGAATGAAGATAGTAATATTAGCCGTCGGACAAACGGATATCGCCTATATACAAACAGGTATTGAGATTTATTCCCAGCGGTTAAAACATTATATCCCGCTGGAATGGATCAATATTCCCGAACAAAAGCAGTGGAAAAAAGCTGCACCCATTGAACGTAAGAAGGCCGAAGGCGAAGCCATTCTCAAAAATATAACTGTCGCAGACCGCTGCATTCTACTTGATGAAAAAGGCAAATCTTTCAGCAGCGAGTCTTTTTCAGGATATCTTGAAAAAATAATGGTGTCGGGTCCCCGCAGGCTGGTATTTATCATCGGTGGCGCATTTGGATTCAGCGATGCGGTGTATCAGGCAGTGCCCGAAAAACTCGCCCTTTCGGAAATGACTTTTTCGCATCAGATGATCCGTTTGTTTCTGGCAGAACAGATTTACAGGGCCTTTACGATCCTGCGCAACGAACCTTACCACAACAGTTGAGTTTTGCGCAAAAGCGCACCAAATAAGCCTTGCAACACTTTTCTCTAAGAAAAACCACTGGTCCACGAAACCGTTTGTTCCGACATTACGTATCAGACCCATCCCTTTGAACGCGCTTTAAAACCTGCAAGTTTATGAAACACGTTCTACTCTTGCTGGGCGGGCTGGTTGGATACAGCTCCCTGGCACAAACGGGTACGGTAAAAGACTTCACCAAAATCTCCCAAACATCTGGAAATCTGAATGCAACTCTGATCAATCAGGGCCATTTCGGTTTCGTATCGGCTATAGGTTCGCAGCAGATCATTTCTGCTGCCCCTCGCAATGGCAATGGAGCAATCTTCTTTCTCAGCCTTTCGGCAAACGGCGAAGTGCTATCAGAAATAAAGGTTGACGCTGATGAGTTTGCGCTTTTTGCTGATGTATCAGACGCAGGTTTTGGAACTTCATCCATCAATCTGGGCGACATCAATTCTGACGGTCAGGATGATTTTCTGATCGGAGCGCCAGGCTTTAACACATATGGGGGCCTTATCCTGCTGACCAGCGATGGTGCAACATTTACCGCCGATTCAGTTTCCATTCCCATCGAATATCAAGTCAGCGATGCGGGATGGGGAAAACACCTGTACAAAAATGAAGGAGAAATAATGGCCGGGGTTGCCACCGGAAGTGGGAAAGTGCTCTCTTTTTTGATCAATGAAACAACTTTAGAAATTCAAAATATCTACGATGATTCGGATGCCAATCTGGCTCCCATGCTCGATGCAGGAGATAGATTCGGCACAGGAATTACGACGGCTGATGTAGATGGAGATGGGAATTCTGATCTCATATGTGGAGCCCCGGGAGATGATTCCGGTGGTACAGACTTTGGTGCGGTATATATCGCCTTTCGCAACAGCGATATGACGATCAGGGAAGTAAAAAGAATCGCAACGGGACAATCAAATTTCCTCGGATTTCTGAATACGGCAGACGAATTTGGTATCAGCATCACATCCCTTGGCGATCTCAATCAGGATGGAATTCCGGATATCGCTGTAGGTGCTCCTGGGGATGATGACGGAAATATCGATATCGGCGCGGTCTGGATTCTCTTTTTGCGTGAAACCGGAAATGTGAAAGGATTTCAGAAAATCTCCCGTTTAGAAGGTAACTTCGATGGAGACATTAACCATGACGACCGTTTCGGAATGCGCATCACTACCGTGGGCGACATCGATGGCGATGGTACGATGGACATAGCCGTCGGTGCTGTCCGGGATGATGATGGTGGCACCGATCGCGGAGCGGTCTACATCATCAATCTCGACTATTGCGCCACGCCAACGGCAATGTTTGACCATGATCACAATGGCTCCACCGTTTCCTTTTCTATTCCGGGTGGTGATGGGTATGAATTTCTATGGAATTTTGACGACGGTTTTTACAGTGAAGCGCAGAATCCCACGCATACCTATGCTTCCGGCGGCACCTATTCTGTATGCCTGAATGTAATCTCGCCATGCGGTGGAAATTATGTTTGCCAATCGGTTTCGGTCAGCGGCACTGTCACATCCACAAATGAGCAGGATG
>JBGTLS010000287.1:0-6376 GCA_041744015.1 Cryomorpha sp.
AGAAAAGTTTCAACTTTGGAGGTCTCAATTTGCGTCCTCCAAATCAGACCAAAAGGGCGCGCCATTCGCTCAAAATTTAGCCAACGAAAAAACCGCAGGGCTCTCGCACTGCGGTTTCACATCTATTATAAAGTTGGATTAAGCTTTCTTTTTCGAAACGTAACGACGCTCCTTGATACGGGCTGCTTTACCTTTCAAATCGCGTAGATAGAAAATTCGCGCTCTTCTGACCTTACCGCTCTTGTTCACTTCGATCTTGTCGATGAAAGGAGAGTTCGTTGGAATGATACGCTCCACACCAATGCCGCTCGACATTTTGCGAATGGTGAAAGTTTCAGTTGTTCCGGCACCGCGACGCTGAATCACGACACCCTGGAATTGCTGAATACGCTCTTTGCTACCCTCGCGAATTTTATAGTGAACGGTCACTGTGTCGCCGGCTTTGAAGCTCGGATGCTCAGTGGTGGCGTTTAATTGTGCGCTGATTTGATTTAAAATGTCCATGACGCTTCGTATTGTATTTCGCTTGAATTTCGGGCTGCAATATTACGAAACATATTTGAGATGTTTCCTATGCCTACTGGTTTAAATTTATTCTTCTGAATCAGAAGTAAATCGCTTCCATAAGTCGGGTCTCCGGGCCTTTGTGCGTGCGGCTGCCTGTTCCATTCGCCAGGTTTCAATTGCCTTTTCATTGCCGGAGAGCAGCACGGCAGGTACGAGTTGACCTTCAAAATCAGCCGGTCGGGTATAAACGGGCGGAGCCAGTAAGTCATCCTGGAAGGAATCAGTCAAAGCCGAGGTCTCGTCATTGAGCACGCCTGGCAACAATCGGATCACTGCATCTGCCAATACTGCCGCCGCCAGTTCTCCACCGCTGAGCACGTAATCGCCGATGGAAATTTCGCGGGTGATGTATTTTTCGCGGATGCGTTCATCCACACCTTTGTAATGTCCGCAAAGTATGACGATGTTCTTATAAGTGGAGATTTTATTCGCAATCCTTTGGTTGAGTGTTTCCCCGTCAGGGGTCATATAGATAAACTCGTTGTAGTGCCGCTCAGATTTCAAATGTTCGATACATCGCGCGATGGGCTCGGCCGACATTACCATACCCGCTCCTCCGCCAAAGGCATAATCATCGATATTTTTATTTTTATTCGTGCTGAAGTGACGAAGATCGTGTACTTCAATCTGAACAATTCCTTTGGTCTGAGATCTTTTTACAATACTGTCGTTCAGCGGGCTGTGAAGCAAAGAAGGCAAAGCCGTAATAATATCGATGCGCATTTTTTATGAAAAATCTGAACCTGTTGTTTCCAAATTGTTAAGAAGGGTGGCTCAGGTGGGTAAATGGTCTTATATTTGGTAACGCAAAGGTAAATCAATCCCGTAACAATGAACAAACTCAAAATCACCTTCCCGTTTTTCGTTTTGATGTTGATAGCTGCTGTAACGCAGGCCCAGACAGATGAGGAATTTGAAGATCTGCGAAATCTTTATATGGATGAGAAGTATGAAAAGCTCATCGTGAAAGGCGAGAAGTATGTGGCAAATGACAAAACCAGAAAGGACGCTTCTCCTTATTTGTATCTTTCTAAAGCGTATTTTGAAATCAGTAAACTGGAAGAATACAATGAAAAGTATCCCCCGGAAAAAGCTTTTGCAAATGCCTTAAAATGGGCTTCAAAATACCGCAAAAAAGACGCTGAAGGTGCTCTGTTTACTGAAAATGATTTGTATTTCAGGGAATTGAAACAATCGGCCATGCAGGAAGCTGCCGGATTTATGACTGATGAGAAATACTCCCGGGCAAAGAGATATTACGATGCCATTTGCAAATTTGATCCCGATGACCCGGGTGCATGGCTGATGTTGGGATATTGTCAGGTGCAAATGAAGGCGACAACCGAAGCGAAAATGACCTTTAAAGAGGCTGGCAAGGTGCTGCATGAACGCGATCTTGAAACATTAAATTCCGTGGAAAAGAAAATTCTCCGTGAGGGAATTATCAATTACAGTCAGCACCTCCTCGATGCGGGAATGCGCGACTCAGCCAGAGTTACCATGAATTTGAGTGCCGCCGTATTGGAAGGCGACAGCGAATTTGATATGTTATACAAACGAACACGCTGAAAGTCCTGGTTTTTTGCTTTTCGATTTCTCACAACCGGTGTATAATTTGATCTCATGATTCACCGGAGGATAATCCTTGTCGTATGTGTTGCTGCCCTTGGCCTGGGTTTTGGCGTATCGGACCTCCGGATTCCGGGCAGGTTAAAAAATGCCTTTGCTGCCCTTGAGGTTTTCAATTATTTCGAGGCCAAAGATCTGTTTGAAAAATCGCTTGATAAACATCCGGTCGGGGCGGGATATGGACTGAGCATTATATACGCTCGCAACGACAATCCCTTTTTTCATGTAGACTCCGCCCGAAAGTACGTTTATCTCGCTGATAGTCTATGGACTTCGCTTTCTGCAAAAACCCGTGAAGACTATACCGAAATACCACTTGATTCCATATACCTCCAACGTCAAAAGCGGAGGATAGACTCCATGGCTTTCCATATCTCATTGGAGCTTGCGACCATAGAATCGTGGAACCGGTTTATCGAAAATCACCGCACACCCGATTTTCAAAACAACGGTATCAGAGAAAGAAATGCCCTGGCTTTTGCTCAGGCCAAAGAAGCGGAAACTTCCCAAGCTATGAATACATTCATCCAGACATATCCGGAGGCTTTGGAATACGAAGAAGCTGTAGAGTTATATGATGAACTGATTTACGACGAAATAACGGCCGATGGCAGTATCAATTCGTACCTCACATATCTGGAAACATTTCCGGCAGGGGTGTACAGCAGAGATGCCGAAAATGAAATCTTTGTGCTTTTCACCAAAGATGATACTCCCGAAATTTACCTGAAGTATATTAAGGCTTTTTCAGATAGTCCATTTCTCGAAAGAGCCTGGCGCAGAATTTACACCAAAGAAATAGGTGATCAATCGGCCAAAGCCATAGCCAATTTCAGTCTCAAATATCCCGACTATCCATACATGGCGGAATTAATTAAAAATTTCGATCTCGCCACCACCCGGTTTTATCCGATAAGCAGAGACAATCTTTGGGGATATATCGATGAAAATGGGCATGAAAGAATCGCCCCACAGTACGATTGGAACGAACCTTTCAGTGAAGGACTGGCGTTGGTTTCCAAAAAGGATAAAATCGCTTTTATTGACAAAACAGGAAAACCCATTACGGAATACATTTTTGATGAGGCCTATTCATTAAAAAATGGATTTGCAACGGTAGAAGTTGACGGACTTTATGGCCTGATCGACCGGACGGGGCGATGGACACTGCCCGCAGAATATGAAGATTGTGGGGAAATGACGGAAGGTTTTGTCTATGCTGCAAAAGACGAAAAATATGGTTTCCTGAATGCGCGTGGTGAGGTAATGGCTGATTTTATTTACGATAACGCGACTGATTTTGTGAATGGATTGGCAGTGGTTGAAAAGGACGGCCTGAGCGGTTTTATTGATACTACAGGAGTGATTGTTATCGATTTTCTATACGACTGGGCGGAACCGTTCAGAGGCGATTACCCGGCCAGGATACGAAAGGATGGAAAATTTGGATTGATAAACCGGACAGGCGAGATATTGGTGGAGCCTGTGTACGATGCCATCGGTGATTTTTCAGATGGGTATTTTCTAGCTGCCCGCGGTATTTTCTATGGGTTTATCAATGCATTGGGAGAAGAAGTTATTCCTTTTCAATTCATTTTTGGTCAGACCGCCCTGGCAGAATCAAAATTTGAAAAGGGTTACGCCAAGGTTTTTCAAAAAGAGAAAAAAGACGTTTTTACGGCAGTGATCGATACAACCGGGAAAAAAATTGTTCCTGCCATTTTTGAGGATTTGGGATCTTATTCCACCCGGATTATGCCAGTGAAAAAGAAAGGCAAGTGGGGTTATGCCGATGGAAAACTCAGCCTCGTCATTCCGTATCAGTTTGATGAAGCCGGAAGTTTTCAGGATTCCCTGGCCAGGGTATCCAAAAATGGTCTTTTCGGATTGATTGATACATTGGGGAAACAAGTGATTCCAATCAAATATGCAGAGCTGACTCGTATGGATTCACTGGTCTTTGTGAAAGATACCGCTTTTGGCATCATTCATCTCAATGGCAGTGAAGTAGTTCCCTTGACGTTTGAGAGCGCCAGAATTCAGGATGACTTTGTAATTCATTTTGTTGACTTTTTTGGACAAGCTTGTTATTATGACTATCACCGTCAAAAATTCATTTGGCGGGAGGACCAACCATAGAGGCAAAAAGAAATCGTATTTTTGCGCTCGAAATTTGACGGAGGGCTAATTGCCTGCGTGGATATGAACCATAGACCTTTAGAAAAGGAAGTTCTTGCCGAAGTATTTGAACTCATCAATCAGTGGCTTACGGATAGCCGCGAGGCAAAACTTCCGGTTATCAATTACATCTCTCCTGAAGACCTTTCAGAAAAACTCCGGCTCCATATAGGTGCCAGCGGCACAGATGCACATGGATTGCTCGACGACGTGCGACAATACCTCGACTACGCCGTGCGCACTTCGCATCCTGCCTATCTCAATCAAATGTTTGGAGGATTTAATTTCCCTGCATTTATTGGCGAAATTATTACAGCGCTCACCAATACGTCCATGTATACATATGAGGTGGCGCCAGTGGCCACCCTCATGGAAATGAAACTCATCGACAAAATGATTTCCTTCACCGGTTGGAAAACGGGCACAGGTTCACTTCTCACCGGAGGAAGCAATACCAATATGGTAGCCATGCTCCTTGCCCGCAATTCCATGTTCAAAGACGCCAAACAGTCAGGAATCACCGGGCTGCCGCCGCTGGCTATTCTTGTCTCCGAACGCAGCCATTTTTCAATGTTGAAAGGAGCCAACACCATCGGTATCGGACAGGATGGCGTGATAAAAGTAAAACTCGATGATCAGGGACGCATGCGGGGAGTGGCACTACAGAAAGCCATTGACGAAAGTCTCCACAAAGGAATGAAGCCGTTTATGGTTTGTTCGACCGCAGGGACTACGGAGACCGGATCATTTGATGCCATAGATGAGGTTTCGGCTGTAGCCAAATCGCATGGGCTATGGCACCACGTGGATGGATCGTGGGGCGGGAGCATCCTGCTGAGCGAAAAGAGAAGGGGAATGTTTATAGGACTCGAAGAAGCTGATTCATTCTCCTGGAACCCACACAAGCTTATGAATATTCCGCTCATTTGCTCGGCCCTGCTTGTGAAAAGTCCGGATGTATTGCGTGAAGAAATTCAGAGCCACGATGCCGATTATATCTATCACCAATACGAAGGTGCTGCATACGATCTCGGACCAGCGTCCCTGCAGTGTGGCAGACGCGTGGATTCATTAAAACTCTGGCTGGCCTGGAAATTTTATGGTGATGAGGGATATGCAGCTCGGATGGAGAAACTTTTTGATCTGGCGGCCTTTGCCACGTCATATGTAGAGAATGACCCCGCATTGGAGCTCATGTTTCCCACCCAATCGCTCAATGTCAATTTCCGATACAAGGTCGGCCCCGGGTACGACGCGGATAAAATCAATGAGTCGGTGCGCTATCAGCTTATTCGTGAAGGGATCACAATGGTAAATTACTGCCGGCTTGACCATGGCCTGTCCATTCGGCTCATTCTGCTCAATCCGGATTTAACCGAATCCCATTTAGACCAGTTTTTCCGCAGTTTTAAGGCAGCCGCCAAAAGTCTGATTCAAGGCCTTCCGACTCCGGCATTGATCTCATAACCCGATTCACTACCCGTATAGGTGAACATGATTGATTGAAATGGGTTGTATAGGTATCTTTGTATCAAACAACAAAAAAAGAAATCATGAGCACTACGAAAGAAAAAACATACACAAAACTTGGATTCAACAGGGAGGAAGCAGCACAGTTGGTCGAAGGATTGAATTTGCTGTTAGCCAATTACAGTGTGCTTTATCAGAAAATCAGGAATTTTCACTGGAACGTAACCGGAGGCGAATTCTTCGACATTCATGAGAAACTCGAAGTGGAATATCTCGCAGCCGCAGAAAATATTGATGATATCGCCGAACGCGTTCGTATCCTTGGTTTTAAACCATGGAGCACCCTGGCAGAATACTTAGAAAAATCGGATATCAAAGAGGTTAAAGAGGTCGCTTCTGACAAAATGATCTCTGCTGTTGTAAAGGATTACGAAACCTTGTTGTCTTTCATGGTCGATGTTGCTGATTCTGCAGTAGAGCACGGCGATTTGGGCACGGAAACCCTGATGAGGAACATGATTATCAGAACAGA
>JBGTLS010000288.1:0-3418 GCA_041744015.1 Cryomorpha sp.
AATGACCCCTCTGGAAGAGATCAGGGGCATGGTGCAGGGGTATGATCATCAGATCAACCTGATCTTTGACTACCTGAAGCAGTTTGAAGCGTCAAAACAACAGCAGTTGGAACAAAAGAACCGTGAACCAATAGGCTACAAAACCAAAAAATGATTTATCCCCGAATAAGGATCTTTTAAAAACTGCGATCAAAAGGAGTGTATTCATCCCATTCCCATAGAGTTAGAATCTGAAGCAAAACAAAAAAAAGAGCTTCCATGTAGGAAGCTCTTCAAAATTATGTAAGCGAAAGTACTATTCGACAATGATCACACCGTCTACAATCGTGATGTCGTCGTTCTTTTCAAGAACCATTACCCAGTTGAATTTCCCCTGGTTCACGGTTTTTCCATCAAAGTCAGTTCCAATCCATTCATGCTGCCCCGCTGATTCAAAGACCACCTGATCGTTTTGATCAAAAACTTTAAACTGGACAGGTTTGCCAGAAGTCACAAAGTCAGATGGTTTAAGAGATTTTGTTTTTTCAAAATTGATACGGGCTGGAATAGCCACTTTTTCATTTGAAACCACAATGCGTTGAGTCAGGGTATCCGTGCAACCGCCTTGGCTTATTGCTGAAAGGGCGACGTTGTACCTGGTGTTGTCTGCGAGACTCAATTGAATCTCTGGAAAAATCCCTTTTGAATTCCCATCTACAAACCATTCCACATCGCTCGCGCGGTAGCTGTTGTTTTTAACAGAAACCATGTCGTTCGATAAAATGTCCAAACTGAAATTGGCAACCGGCGCTTCGACAACTTCGATCATGGCCTGCACCACATTCGAAGTGATTTGTCCGGTGGTGTAAGAGGTTACTGAAAGAGAAACATCAAATGTTCCGGATTTATTGAACGTATGCGATGGATTTGCCTCATTGCTGAAAAATCCATCCCCAAAATTCCAGAGATATTTGGCATCTTTGCCGTAATCTTCAGTGGCCTGAAAATCGATGATCAGACCCGTACATCCTGTGCGGACCGCGCGCGATGTTTTACCAGTTGTAATAATTTTTTCTTTCGAAGCAGAAGCGGGATCGGCTTTTGCGGGCTGATTTGGCTTTGGCGAAACTGCTTTTGACACAGGGACCAGTTTTTCATCTTTGTTCTCAGCTAAACCTGATTCTGTGGTAATTCCATTTTCGAAATTAGTCTGTTCGACATTATTCTCAGGAGTGATCAGCTGAGCGGCAGAAACTTCGGTGGTTCGGTCCCCATCGCCGTTGTTATTTTCGGCAGTTTCAACAGGAGGAATGGTCGAATCCAATCGCTCGTGATTTACGTCCGAAACAAAGAGGAGCATCGCCATAAATACCAGACTGGCAGCTACCAAGCCTGTAGTTAAGGAACTAAAATATTTCACCGGACTCGGTGCCAGGGTGTTGAGTTCTTTCTCCAAAGATTCCCAATGTGACGGATCGTAAGGAGCCTCGTACTGATCGAAGGTGTCCTTCAGTATCCTGTCAAAATTGTTCAGCTTGTTTTCCATTTTTCTTCTCTAATTCTCTTGTAAGTATTTTCTTCATATTTGCCCTGGCCTTCGCAAGATTCGACTTGCTCGTTCCCACACTGATATGAAGTGCATCTGCTATTTCCTGATGGCTGTAATCTTCAAAAACATACAGATTGAAAACCATTCTGTAAGCTGTTGAAAGTTGCTCCATGCCTTCGCGAACATCCCCTACGCTGAGAGGAATGTCTTGTTCGAAAGGCGTTTCTTCATCCGCCAGGGTATCTTCAAAGTCTTCGATCGATTGGTCTTCCGGCATTAAAAAGTGATCTGACTTCGATTTTCGTATAAAATCGATGGCCGTATTCACCATAATCCTTCGTACCCAACCTTCAAATGAGCCTTGAAAGTTAAACCTTTCAATGTTTTTAAACAACTTGATAAAACCGTCCTGGAGTATATCCTTGGCCTGATCTTCGTTATTTGTATATCGCCTGCATACACCCATCATCTTGCCGTAGAACATCTTGTGGATGGCCTCCTGACTTTTTCGATGATTGCGCATGCAACCTTCAACCAGTGTTTTAAGCTGGTCGTCACTCATATTTTTTGCACTAAGCACTTTCAAGACGGCATCATTAGGACAAGGTTGCCATTATTGTTTTCAGGTAAATCTTACGCCGCTAAGTAACAGAAGTTACTGCAAAGATTCAGGCTAAATATACACTATTTCACTTTTCTACCGAGACGCGTACGTATTTTGGATGGTTCAAGGGTTCATATCACAAGGCTGGTATAATTGGCAACATCAGTTATATTTGTGCGCTCATAACGAAGCGCTTTTTTGCGTTAGCGTTCAACAGGAAAAAATTTCGAACCGATTTTAATCATATAAATTCAAAAACATGAAAATTACCGTAATAGGTGCAGGAAATGTCGGGGCAACCTGTGCAAATGTTATTGCCCACAGAGAATTGGCCAACGAAGTGGTCTTGCTCGATATCAAAGAAGGATTTGCTGAAGGCAAGGCATTGGATATTTGGGAGACTGCGCCAATCAATTTATATGACAGCAGGGTGGTGGGTTGTACCAACGATTATTCCCGCACTGCCGGTTCAGAAGTGGTGGTGATTACATCCGGATTGCCACGCAAGCCAGGCATGAGCCGCGACGATCTTATAGCCACCAATGCAGGTATTGTTAAAAGCGTTACCGCAAATGCTATTAAATACTCTCCGGATGCTAAAATCATCATTGTCAGTAATCCACTCGACGTGATGACTTATGCCGCTTATCTTACGGCTCAGGTTGATTCGAGCCGTGTGTTTGGTATGGCCGGTGTACTCGACACAGCGCGATACCGTGCTTTCCTGGCCACAGAGCTCAATGTTTCGCCAAAAGATATTCAGGCCGTACTGATGGGTGGACATGGCGATACCATGGTTCCGCTTCCCAGATATACCACTGTGGCCGGAATTCCAGTTACTGAACTGATTGGAAACACCAGACTAAACGAAATTATCGAACGCACGAAAAAAGGTGGCGGAGAAATCGTCAATCTGCTGGGCACATCGGCGTGGTATGCGCCAGGTGCTGCGGCAGCGCAGATGGTTGAGGCCATTGTTCGCGATCAGAAGCGCATTTTCCCGACCTGCGCATGGTTGCAGGGTCAATACGGATTGAAAGATATCTACCTCGGTGTTCCGACCAAGTTGGGGAAAAACGGAATAGAGGAGATCATCGAATTGAAACTCAACGAAGAAGAAAAAGAACTGCTCTACGCTTCTGCCAATTCAGTGAAAGAAGTTATGGATGTATTGGACAAAATGGGCGTTATGTCTGCCTGATGTTTGTCATTTTAAATGATTGACGTAGAGGTAGAGACAAGGCATGCCTTGTCTCTACGGCATGCCTTGTCTCTACAGCATGATA
>JBGTLS010000289.1:0-6703 GCA_041744015.1 Cryomorpha sp.
AATAGACAAGTCCAAATATATTTAAAACATGTGTTTCCTCATGTAATGCTGATGTTGTATGGTCGCTTTTTTTCCTGAAAAGGGGAAAGTGTTTCTGATCGGGTTCTGATAATTTCCGCGTGATATCAGTAAATTGTTGATAGTAAGTAATTTAGAATTAAACGGTTTGATATTTGTGGCCTGAGAACCCAATTAACAATTTAGGTCATGATAAACAGTAAGGGCAAGGAGATTTTGCTCATTGGCGTCTTAGCGGTTGTGGGTATGCATTTTACCATGGTGGGACTTGTGGCGGCTATGGGCTTTCTTGCACCCATTTCTATAGCGGTCATTCTTACCATGATGCTCATTCCGCTGTCTCGAAAACTCGAAAGTTGGGGTATGGGCCGTGGCTTGTCATCGTTGATCGGGGTGCTTATTACTATGGTATTGTTCGTCGGATTGTTTGCAGTGATTTCGGTTCAGGTCAACAATGTGATGAAAGACTGGCCGCGAATCGAAAAAAATCTGGAACCAACCATCGATGCGTTTCATCAGTTTATTGAGGAATATACGGGATTATCAGCACAGGAACAAAAATCCACTATTGAGAATACCGTGTCAGGCGAAAGTGGTGGTAGTGACATTGCGGATTCAGTTGAAGAGAATTCTTTCGGGAATGATGATCGGGTGGATACAGGAAAAAATACGAGTGACGGAACAGAATTGTCCGGCTATATGGGCTATCTAAGTACGGCAGTGATGGGTTTTATGGGTTTCATAGTTATTTCACTTCTCGTTTTCATTTATATATTCTTTATGCTTTTTTACAGGCGCAAATTGAAACTTGCGCTGCTTAAATTTTTTCAAGGCGAGAACCGGGTAAATGCCGAAAAAGTCTTAAATGATGCGGTAGGCCTTTCACAGAGCTATCTTGTGGGAAGGCTTGTACTGATGTTCTTTCTCACAATTTTGTATTCGGTCGGTCTGTATATTTCCGGCGTGGACAATGCGATCCTCATTGGTGTGATAGGCGCTTTGTTGTCCGTGATACCATTCGTCGGAGCTTTGTTTGGATATATCCTGGCCATGGCAATGGCTGCATTTACAGGTGGTGATTTGTTCACCTTTCTGGGTGTCACGATCACTTATGGTGTGGCACAGTTTATCGAAACGTATATTCTCCAACCATATTTATTGGGCGGGAAAGTGAACCTCAACCCCCTGATTGTTATTATGGTTGTTGTGTTGGGAGGCGCGGTTTGGGGCGTAATGGGCATGATCATCAGTATTCCAGTATTCGGTATTCTTAAAATCATTTTTGATCAGATACCTGCGCTTCGTCCCATAGGGTATATGCTGGGCGATGAAGATATTTCCGCGGAAAATAAGGAAGACGGTTTGTTCTACAGGTGGGGAAAAAAATTCAAAAGTTGGTTTTCAAGGAATTAGAAATACCACTAAGAGCCGAAATTGTCGTGCAACTAAAAACAGATGCACTCATTACCGGGATTGGAACTGCATGAATCCATTTATCAGATTTCCGTCAAATGGTATTGTCTGTATGAATAAACCAGTGGTATCACAACGATGAGTCCGGTAATGACCAGGAAAATGATCAGCGCAGTTTTTTCAGGAAAAATGATTGCTGAAATTGCCACTAAAATTCCGCCGGGTGTCCAGATTTTGCCGGCAAGCTGATGTGTTTTCCGCCATACCCTTTCACTTTCCAATGTCCATGGGGTGCGGATACCCACGAAATAATTGGGGCGCATGGCAGGCATGTAATTTCCTAAAACAGCGAACAAAATTCCAAGGAAAATGAAAATATGACCGGGATTGTGGATTTCTCCTGCCAGACCAGAATGAATGATAAATATCGAGAGCAAAGCCATCACAGATGTGAGCCAGAAAGTGAGTAAATCATATTTCCTTCCCATAAAGGCAAGGCGCTTTTTGGGATCGATCCGTGGAATGATAATCATCAGCAGATAAATGAACAAGGAAAGAAAACCGGGAAGAAAAATCAGGGAATATTTTGACGCCCACCCGTCGGGCTCACCAGCCCCATTGAAGTGCACAGGCACCTGCCCGGGAAGTTGATTCCAGATCACGACGAGGTAAATAAAAGGTGTGAAAATGATAATCCATAGCAGGGGAGTGGAAATGTTGGTTTTCATTGGTCTATGATTTCAGGTTGATGAAGTATTGAAGGAGATCGTCTATGATGGTCGTATTGATCGAGTAGTGCACAAACTGGCCTTGTTTTACAGTGCTTACCAGGTCTGCCCGCTTTAGTTTATCGAGGTGGTGGGATATACTCGGTGCGGTCATCTCAAAGTGGGAGGCAATTTCACCCGCGGTCATATCCCTCTGTCGAAGGAGGCGCAGTATCTCCCGACGTGCAGGATCATTCAATGCCTTAAAAACATCATTCATATAAGATGCTTGTATATTTAGGCAAATATCTAAATATGTTTTGGTTTTGCAAGGTCTTATGAAAAAATGTGTTGGACACCGTCCGAAAGGGTCAAAAAACCAATTCAATTTTGAAATCAGCAATTGGCCGGTTTTCTGCAGGATAGGAAGAAATTCTTATCGGGATCCTCTTTAATGTACGGTCTGCATTTTTTCAAATAAGCTGTCTGCATCTTCTTTTCGCAATAGTTCTGATCCCGGGGTCATAATCGCCGCGCTCCCGCATGCGAGGCCGTAGCGCACCGCCTCTCCAATGTCTTTTCCCGCAGATAATTTGCAAACGATGCCAGCCACCATACTGTCGCCTGCGCCCACCGAACTTTTTTTCTCTACCTGCGGAGCGTTTAGCTTTTCAGCCCCATTCCTGGTCGCGAGAATTGCCCCATCACCACCCATGGATACCACCACCACTTCAATTTTTCCGTCCTCAATGATTTCTACAGCGGCTTTTTTTATGTCATCTACCGTTTTAAGTTCGCGACCGACCAATTCGCCCAATTCCGTTTTATTGGGTTTGATGAGGTAAGCGCCTGCATTGAGAACTTCTTTCAGAGCCGGACCGGATGTATCTAAAATAAGTCGCATATTCTTTTCCTTCGCTTTTACATACAACCGCGCGTAAAAATCATCTGGAACTCCCGGGGGCAAACTTCCACTGGCAACCAAATAGTCAGCATCCGGAAAATCGTCGAGGTGCTCCAGCAATTCCATCCATTCGTGTTCCTGCATATTGCCGCCGGGCATGTTAAACCGGTACAGTTTGTTGTCAGATTCATCGAGTACCATGATGTTTTCGCGCATGTTTTCCTCTATTTGAAAAGCGCAACAACCAATTCCTTCTTTTTTCAGTAATTTTTGGTACATATCACCAACCATTCCTCCTACGGCGAAGATGGCGCTGGAATCTGATCCGAGCTTTTTCAATGCGCGGGAAACATTAATACCGCCCCCTCCCGGTTCTCTCACAGGTTCGTCGCAACGCAGTTTTTCTTCGGGAATGAGCTTGTCTACTTTTGTACTCACATCCAGGGCAGGATTGGGCGTAAGCGTTAGGATACCGGCCATAATTTTTGATTTCGCTGCAAGTTACACATTCACCACGAGCCCCTCAGTGATACCACTGGCTTTTTGATTCTGAATTTGTTAAAGCTTTTTAATGCCCATTATATTCAATTTTGGTTCACCGAAAATGGAGCATAGAAATTTTGGGACATATATTCTGGTTGTAAAAAACGGGAATCAGCTTTTGCCTGCAAAGGGGATAAATACTTTTTGCTGAAAAGCGATCCTGTAGGTTTGGTTTCTTTGAGCTCCGGCACAAGTAATTCCCAGGTCTTTCTAATACTTCCTTAATTTTGCACTTTAAAAACCAAAGCGGAATGTCAAAAAAAGCAATGCTGATCATCCTGGACGGATGGGGTCTCAATCCAGATCCGGAAAGATCGGCTGTGGAAAGGGCCAACACCCCATTCATCGATGAACTGATGAAAACCAGACCCAATAATACCCTCAATACCTTTGGAGAATTCGTCGGTTTGCCGGAGGGCCAAATGGGCAATTCGGAAGTTGGACATATGAATATTGGCGCAGGTCGGGTTGTTTATCAGGATTTGCTTAAAATAAACAGGACCTGTGATCGAAAGGAACTCAATCAAAACCCGGTTTTAGTAGAAGCAATGGCTTACGCCAAAAGAAACCACAAAAAAATTCACCTGATTGGCCTGGTTTCAGATGGGGGCGTGCACAGTCACATCAGACATATGTTGGCATTGACCGATGTTTTTAAAGAAAATGATTTTTCTGATGTAGCCGTCCACATGTTTACCGATGGGCGTGACACAGATCCAAAAAGTGGATTGACTTTTTTGAAAGTACTTGAAGAGCATCTGACGACTTCGGTTGGTCGGATAGCTTCCATAACTGGTCGTTACTATGCCATGGACCGCGATACCAGATGGGAACGTACCGCGCTCGCCTATCATGCACTGGTCAATGGTAGGGGAGAAGCTTCCAGTGATTTGGATGCAACGCTGCAAAACCGCTATGATGCCGGGGAAACGGATGAATTCATCAAACCCATCATTCAGGTCGATCAAAAGGGTATCCCGGTAGCTACAATTCAAAAGGGGGATGTGGTGATTTATACCAATTTCAGAGGTGACCGCGGACGGCAGCTTACTGAGGCGCTTACGCAAAAAAATCATCCTGAAGTCGAAATGCACACCATTCCTTTGCACTACATCACTTTCAAATCATACGACCGGGAATTTCAAAATATCTTCGAAGTATTTGATAGCAGCGGAGCCAAAAACACCATGGGTGAGGTCCTGGCTAACCACGGTTTGAGACAACTTCGCATCGCCGAAACTGAAAAATATCCGCACGTCACCTATTTCTTTAACAATGGGCGGGAAGAAGCTTTCGAAGGAGAAGACCGCATCGTGGTGCCCTCACCGCGGGATGTAGCCACATACGATTTAAAACCGGAAATGAGCGCTTTTAAAGTGAAAGATCAGTTGGTGGAATATCTTGATACACATCCGGTGGATTTTGTTTGTCTCAATTTTGCCAATGCGGATATGGTGGCACATACCGGAGATTTCAATGCAGCCATGCGCGCCTGCGAAGTGGTGGATCAATGCACCCGGGAAGTTGTCGAAAAAGCCCTGGAAAAAGATTTTAGCGTATTGATCATAGCCGATCATGGCAATGCAGACTACATGGTGAATGACGATGGGTCACCAAATACCAATCACAGCATGTTCCCTGTGCCTTGCATTCTGGTTCAGAAAGAAATAAAAGGCAAAATAAAACAAGGAAGCCTGTGTGATGTGGCGCCCACTTTGTTATTTCTGATGGAAATTGAGATTCCAAAAGAAATGGAAGGAATCATACTTGCGGAATAGGCCACAAAATGTCATCGCATAAAAAAGCCACTTTTCAATAAATGAAAAGTGGCTTTCTGCAAAAAAACATTTGATTTAATTCGTTTTTACCAGCTTTTCGCGAAATTGATTTCCATCACTGTCGATCCACTCGAGAATATAAACACCTGTGGCTATTCCGGACACGTCGAGGTTGGCCGATGAGTTGTTTACCGTTTGCGATTGAACCATCACACCTGCAGCAGAAAACAACCGCACCGATTCGACATTCACTTCTCCCATTGAGCGTATTTGAACTTCGGTTTTGGCTGGATTTGGAAAGACGGTAAAAGTTTCAAAGTTGGAATTTTGAGCCATTTCAGCGGAAGCCATGGCCACATTGCCACCTATTGTACATTCACCCAATTCATAGACCTTGACATCTTTATAATAGCTATTGCCGGCCGCGGGTCCTGCTGCATTGCCAGTTGCAAAAAACAATTTACTCAGATTGGCACCAGAATAATATGCTCCCACTTCTATTAAAAAAGTAAGGTAGTTGCTCCCAAAGTAATAATCATAGTCATCAATGATTTGATTGTTGTTAAGATTTCCGTGAACTTTAAAGATTTTATTTAATACCAGATTGTTGTTGCTGTTGAATCCAATACCGTGAACGTGGGCCTGACTGGTGCTTCGAAATTTAAATTCCAATACCGTGTTTGGTGTCACATTGTAATTGAGATTTATAGATTTCAGGGAGTTGTTTTGTAGAAATATTGTCGCGCCGTCATCGAGAATCTGATAGGTTCCAATATCTCTATTTCCACCGTAAGAATTAATTGAATAACTATTGAAATCAATTATATCACAAACGGAAGGGACTATTTCTCCTACGCAAAAGGGTGTACTATCTGACGATAAAAAGGCACCACCTGAAGCAATGGTTACTCCATTTGCCGAAAGGTTATAACTTCCACTGCCGAACCCGCAGCAAATCCCATCACCATAACTGTCGTACATCGTGAAGGTGTAACATCCGGCTGGAATACAAATGTATTCCGTGACAGATGCACCAGTGCCGGCGCCCTGATAATTCCCACCTGAAGCGACAACAATGTTTTGTTCATTGCGCACGTCCCAGGTGGTTTCACCGGGGTAATTGTCGGTAACGATATTCAACACCAATTCTTCGTCATCACAACCGGGAGCGGTAATACCCGTACAGTTTGATCCCAAACACCATCTGGAATTGATATAGTTTGTAATGCGGGTAGTGGGTTGAGGACCAAATCCAAGATTAAAATTCATACCCGTGCCTACAAGGTGGCAGTAACTCATTACGGTTCCACCACCAGAGGGTATTGCGGCACTGCATCCCT
>JBGTLS010000290.1:0-8427 GCA_041744015.1 Cryomorpha sp.
TTGCAGAAGATTTTTTCAATAAAGACTGAGAAAGAGTTAGACTCGCTTAAAATAGTAGCTCCAAATTGTAAAGAAGTTGTTGCTTACAAAGAGTTTATCGCTCTGCATGTTCGGGCTATGTATTATGATCGAAGTAAAATATCAAAGAGAAATTTCAATGAACTCTTTTACAATTTCAATTTCCAACCAATTCCAATAATTGACAAGGAAGTTCTGGAAACGCAGTGGGACATTACAACCAAACTAAAAGAATTAGAAATACCCACTTTGATTGTTTATGGCCGACAAGATGACCAGGGTGAATCCACATTTTATTTACAAAAAGAATGTTTAAAATTCAGTGAGACACATGTGATTGAAAAATGTGGACATGAAATTATAGAGGAACAACCAACTGAGTTTTTCAATATACTTATGGATTATATTAAGCGGACAAGAAACTAATTGATGATAAAATGGCCACACAGCCATCATCAGCCATATGCCTTGGCGGGGACGGACTTGTCGGTTAAACGTAAACTGCTAATTACTTAGATCAACAAAGGATGCCGGATACTTTTTAAAAAAATTCAAACAACTCATTGCTAGTTTCCAACAAGTTATTACCTTTCTATAATAATGAAATAAAGTCTGAAAGTTATCCGAGGATATCTTACCGATCAGGGTGGATATACCTGAAAATTTCTGAAATACAAATGTGAGGCGTAAAACAAAACCACTTAATCTGAGGCGGTAAAATGACTAAAACTAAATCACCTGAAAGAGGTATGAACCTCATGAAAACTTTGTTGTCGATTAAGAGTGACAAGTTTGAAGTTTGGAAGTACTTCGAAGACCGGGCAGACCGGCTTATCGAACGACTTTGGTCAACCGGCACATGGCTAATGAGTATTCTTATTGCATTAATTTCCCTACCGTTTGTTGCTCAATTTATTTCCTATAAAGGGTCGTGGTTTCCTATTACAGTAGACCATCCATTTCCTGTAATCTTAATCGCCATATTTGGAACTGTATTTTGCGTTTATGCTTATGTTGCTTTGTCAGATTTGCGTGAGCATATTGAAGGCAATTGGGAACGTTCCATGTATGCTCTTACCGAAAAGTGGAAAGAGCCATCCTGGAAAGGACGTAAAAGAAGTGGTTGGAATATCCTTATGACATTCGGCGTCTGTGGACTCCTTTACTTTGTTTTTCTTTTGATATTTTGTGTAAAACAAGCGCTATTTCCGGACTGTTGATTTCTCCAAAATACCCGCTATCCATTATGCCTTAATACCACCCATTTCATTAAACAACAAAACCCGCCGCAGCCTCCGGTAGGTTTTGTATTTTATCCTGTTTGATATTCTGTTGTGAGTTTATATCTTTCTGGGCGAATGAAAATAGACTGATATTCATCAGGGATAACCAACCGGAGAGGAGGATATAGTTGATTTCGGGGAGATCCACCAGATGTGAGGTTTTATAAATAACACCCGTATCAGATGATGATATATGATAAAATTGGTGAATCATACAGTACCTATCGGGTTCCGGATAAACGCATAGCAGAACTGATACACAATGCGCTCGGAGATGCTGGAACGGTATTAAATATAGGCGCTGGAACTGGTTCATACGAGCCTGGGGATCTGACTGTCAAGGCCGTAGAACCTTCTGCAACCATGATAAACCAACGCCCACGAGGATCCGCTCCTGTTGTTCAGGCGAGCGCTGAGGATCTCCCTTTCATGGATAAGCAATTTGATGCGGCCATGGCCATTCTGACAATACATCACTGGCACAACTGGCGTAAAGGTATTCAGGAGCTTCGCCGGGTCGCAAATAAATGTGTTATCTTAACCTGGGATCCTGATAGTGATGGTTTTTGGCTTACCCAGGAATACTTTCCAGAAATTCTGACGATTGACCGGGCGATTTTCCCATCACTTGATGATCTAAAATCTGTCTTGGGAGATTTTCAGGTGAGTGTCGTGCCGATTCCGCATGATTGCACGGATGGATTTGGCTCAGCTTATTGGCGAAGGCCGGACGCCTATCTGAGTGCAGGCGTTCGAAACGCGATGTCCACCTTTACAAAGATTCAGAATCTGGAGGCTGGTCTCAATCGTTTGAAAAGCGATTTAGCGACGGGACTTTGGCACAAAAAGCATAGTCATCTACTCAATTACCATGAATATGATTTGGGATATCGTCTGATATGCGCAACCTGGAAAGTTTAAAGAAATCACTTCTTGAATCTGGACATTAGACATGATGTTATGGCGGGCATCATTCTAAACTGCTATTGGTGCTATTTAAAAGGGGGACCATTAATATGTGAAAAATTCTCGATATAAATCTGGATTATTGCAACCCATTTATGATTTAGGGCATACGGCTTTCAGCGGTTTTCGGAAATGCGCAGCTCGTATAAAAAGTTGTTTTGTCCTGAAAGAAAATCGCTTGGTAAAGGCGCATAACACCATCCCATAAGCCCATGGCTGGGAAGTCATAGCAGATAATGAAACTATTTTGGTGTATATTTACACCAAATCAACAAACATGGCAAGACAAAGTATTTCCTTAACGAAACCCAATGACGAGTGGCTGAAAAGTCAAGTCGAGAATAATGAATACAGCAGTAAAAGTGAACTCGTCAATGACCTCATCAGACAAGCGCGGAGTCAACAAAGACAAATCGATTGGATTCGCCTGAAATTGGAATCAGCTGAGAAGAGTGGCTTTACTAAAGACAGCAAAGAAGATATTCTTAAGACTTCCAGGGAGCGATTAAATGGTAAAATATAAATTATCCAGGCAGGCCAAAGAAGATCTGATCAGAATCCATCAATATGGTGTTCTCAAATTTGGACAAGCACAGGCGGATAAATACTTTTTCAACTTTTTTGAATTCTTCGCAATAATTGCTGCGAGACCTTTGTCTTTCGAGGCGGTCGACTACATTAAAACAGGTTATCGGAAATGCGTTTGCGGAGTGGATAACATCTTCTACCGGATAAACGGAAATACGGTTGAGATTATGACAATCTTAGGACGACAGGACATTAATTTGAATTTCCAATAAAGAATGCTTGCCAACCAAAGCCAAGAAACTTGTGAGCTTAGATAGCACCTAAATTAATGGCACTGTTTGAACCGAAATAGTTGGCATAATTTAGGTACTCAATTTTCTCAAGAATTCGAATTCTGATTCTGTACATGTAAATGAAATTTTGGATAAATGGCATACCAGGGATGGAGATATTTGCAATTATGCCAATGACAACGATATGATCGTTATCACAAAGCATGCTGACTTTAAAAACGGGTTTTTGGTAAACGATACCCGCCGAAAATTGGTCAAAGTTAATCTTGGAAACATGTCTACTGTCACACTTATCAAAGTATTGTCAGACAACATGGGAGGCCATTAAAAAATTAAATGAAATGGGTGGGTTCATGATTGAACTCAACCGTGATTCTTCGACCTATATTCAAAAAACACAGTGAAATATCAGGCAGGGCCATGTCAGGATGATGCGCCGCCATGGGGCCTTTGCTTCTCAGGCTTTGAATGGAAACTCATTTTACTTCACGCCACCACTTGCTGAAGCGTTGGTCGGGGTTTTTCAGGTGAACTGCCTCACCGATCATCGGAGTGATGGTCTTCATATTTTCTCTTTCAGCGTTTTGTGTAACCAATTCAAGCGGCTCATTCCATGGGTGGTTGCCCAAAACGAATTTGGCGGAATGCACGGGGAGTATCGCTTTCGCCTTCAGATCTTTGGCGGCTGTGATTATTTCGTCAGGCAGGAGGTGGATGTAGCGCCACTTGCTGTCGTACTGCCCGTTTTCGAGGATGGCCAGGTCGAAGGGCCCGAATTGCCCGCCAATTTCGGCAAAGTGGGTGTCATAGCCACTGTCGCCGCCGATGAAGATGTTCATTGTTGGTGTTTGCAGTGCTAAGGAGAGCCACAGCGACTTGTTGCGCGACAGTCCCCGGCCCGAGAAATGCCGCGCGGGAAGGATATGCACGGTAAACCCTTTGCCCAAGTCGACTTGCTCATTCCAGTTTTTCTCGATGATAACATCCGGATTGTAGCCCCAGTGCTCGAAGTGAGCGCCCACCCCAAGTCCGCAAATCACCTGTTTCACTTTTGGCTTGAAGGCTTTGATGGTTTCATAATCAAGGTGGTCCCAATGGTCGTGTGAGATGAAGAGGACATCGATTTCGGGTAGGTCGTCGACCGCATAGATGTCCGTGCCGGGAAAGGATTTGGTGCCAAAGGGCAGGGGAGAGGCCGAGCCACTTAACACCGGATCAACGAGGAACTTCATGCCATCGATCTGCATAAAGTAGGAGCTATGTCCAAACCACACCAGCACGTCCTGTTCAGACGACAAAGCCAATAGATCGGTTTTTACAGAAGGAATCGAGTCGCCAGGACTCAGGTCGGGCTTCTTTTCGAAAAGAAACTCCTTGATCACCGCCCAATAGCTTACCCCTTCGGTGAGGTCGGGCGTGTGGCTCAGGTTTTGGAAGGTGCCGTTTTTATAGTTAGGCGCTTGCTCGATTCGTGCCAGTCGTTCCCCTGTGGGCAGCTTGCCAAATTTGGCCTGGTTGAGGAAGGCAAAGGCCGCGATGGCGATTGCAAATACCGTGATGAGGGTTATGGTCATTGCTTTTTTCAATGGATTGGGTTTGGTTTATTCTCAGTTGTCAGGAGGAAGGCATGGTGCAAGGCAGCTATCGGACTATAAAAACAGCCACTAATTAAGATTGCGGTATTCCGCCGGGCTATACCCCGTCTTCTTTTTGAAAAGTTTGCTGAAATACTGCGGATAGCCAAAACCGAGGGCATAGGCCACCTCGCTGACCGAATGGTCTGTGCCGGTCAGGATGTTTTTCGCCTCTTCGATGAGGTGATAGTGGATGTGGTCCTGCGCATGCATGCCGGTTTCTTTCCTGAGCAGGTCGCTCAGGTAGCTCGGTGAGAGATTTACGTGGTCGGCGAGGTCCTTCACCGAGGGCAAGCCCGATTCCTGCAGGTCACCCTTCCGGAAATGTTGACGCAGGTAGGCTTCCACCTGGGTCAATACGCCTGAATGTGCATTTTTTCTGGTGATAAATTGCCGGCCGTAGTACCGTGAGCAATAGTTCAGCAGCAGTTCGATGTTCGAGATAATCAGGGTTTGGCTGTGGTTGTCGATGTTTTCCAACAATTCATTTTCAATGTTTTGAATACAGTCGTTCAGGATGTTTTTCTCCTTATCGGAAAGATGCAGGGCCTCCGACACTTCATACTGGAAATAGGTGTATTCGGCCATTTTGCCACCGAGCACGGTGCCGCGAAGCAAGTCCGGGTGGAAAAAAAGTCCCCAACCCATTTTATCCGCGCGTTCTACTACCTCATTGTCCATGGACAGCACTTGCCTCGGAGCCACACACATCAGGCTGCCCTCCTGAAAGTCGAAAGGCCGCCGCCCGTAGCGGAGGTTGTTGGCGCAGTAATTCTTGAACATGACGGAGTAAAAATCAGCGCTTATACGGACTTCGCCGTCAAGCTGCTCATCAAAGCGGCTGAAGTCAACCACGGCCACCAGGGGGTGCTTTGGCTTGAACTGTGCGAATTCGCCCAAATCGGCGATACTTTTTAAATGGACGATTGTATTCATGTTATACCTGACTCATTACTACTTTGTCGAAAAGACGGTCGCCGAGATGGGTGCGCATCCACACCATGGGTTTGGCCATGAAGCCCACACGGTAGCGCGTTTTGGGCTTGCGGGACTTCACTATGCCGCTGATCGTTCTTGATATGACTTCCGGTTTGGACCCCTGACCTTTGGCGTACATTTTTTCTGTGGCGGTGACCAATTTTGCCGTAAGGCCACCATAAGCCCCTGCAGAGGAATACTTTCGGATGTTGTCGAGTATCACACCCCCAAACTCCGTGACGATGATGCCCGGCTCGAGCACCACCACGTCGATGCCAAAGGGTGCCAGTTCCAGCCGCAGGCAGTCGCTCCAGCCTTCGAGGGCGTGCTTGCTGGCATGGTACCATGCGCCCATGGGAGTATACATTTTTCCGCCCATGGAGGAGGTGTTGATGATGGTTCCGGATTTGGCTTTGCGCATGTGTGGCAGCACTTTTTGGGTGATGGAAGCCAGGCCGAAGAGGTTGACTTCAAACTGCCTTCGGGCTTCTTCCACCGGCACATCCTCCACCGCACCGTAGAGACCGTAACCGGCGTTGTTCCAAAGAACGTCAATTTTGCCTTCTTTTTCGATAATGGTGTCCACCACCTTTTGAAGGTCTTCCTCTTTGGTGACATCCATTTGCATGGGGTGGCCGCCCATGTCTTTCAGGTCCTGCATTTGATCGATGCGCCGCGCCACGGCGTACACGCGGTGCCCTTCCCCGATTAGTGCCTTTGCAGTTTCTTTGCCCATGCCCGAGCTCGCTCCGGTAATGACGATGACTTTTTGCTTCATGGTGTTGATTTGTATGCTGCAAATATCCGACCCTTGCCGGCTATATCGTCTATACAAATTTTGGAAGCTTGTATACTTTTTGCGGTATGGGAGGTGGGGTGGAAGGGGCGGGGTTGACAACATGTTCAAACCGTTCCCGCCTCTGGGGCTTGCGCAAAATGCATTCCGGATGTCGCAGGTTATTCTTGAGTAGTAATTTAACTCAAATTTCGCATACCCGTGTTTTGTCACAATTTTTGCTTGAAAAGGCAAAAATTCCGCCAAAACCAGGACCATCCATCCAATAGAACCACGGGTTTTCAACCCGTGGCTATTCACATTCGACCCATTCTGGGTCAGATATAAAATAGCCAGATTAAATTATAGGGAAACCGCGGGAATGAAAATTAATAATATAAATTGCTCATTATGAGGTATTAAAGTTAAGGATGGATTCAAAAAATAATGTGCGAAACCTGAACAATTTAATTGATAGATATTTACTGCCTTTTTTGTTCACCCTAAGCCCAAACTATACGCCGGAGTTAAGGGCCGCAGGTCCATGTGGATGTGCGATATGCTGATTTTCTCAGAATGAAAGTTAAGCGGCTGGCCAGCCCAGGTTTTTTCACCTCCTTGTGAAATACAGCTGGCTGTAAAACGGAATGCGCTTAGACTTTCTTAGGAGGCAGGTCAAAGGCCACCGCGTCGTGCTCCAGATGTCCGCGATGGGCTCCGTCACAAAAGGGCTTGTTTTTGGAAAGGCCACACCGGCAAAGGCTTAAAACCGTCCTCCCCTGAAGTCCGTATGCATTTCCCTGCATATCCACTATTTCGAAATCGCCATCAATTTTGAGGGATCCATTGGAGTTTACGGTAATTTTTGTCGCAGCCATGGTTTGTTGCTTGTTTGATTAAATTATTGCTGCAAAGTACGCAAAACAGATTGAGCGGGGCGGGAAGTTTTGACTTCCGTTGTAAGGGTGCGTTGCCGACAATGCCCGCACGGGCCCCCGGCACGGGCACACATCAAGTTTTCCTGAGAGAATAGCCTGGCTCCTGTCTTGCACATACCTTGCTGATTTTCTATTGTATAGAAATGCGCTATGTGGTTGGTTTAATGGGGGTATTGATTATCTTGGGCGCGTGATAGCTACATAGTTGCGCATAGTGTTTTTGGGTAGATGTGCGAGATTTTGTAGCGTATATAAGTAAGTTGCCTGTAATTTAACGAAACTATGAGAAAGCGATATTTATACATTTTAATGATAAGTTCCATAACAATTGGACAAAGTTGTGGCCAAACAAATAATAATACATCAAATTTAACGCATATGGATAATTTTGAACTGTCTCCAGAGAACGCGCACCCAAAAGCAAAAGAATTATTGACTGAAGATTTTTATTGGAGTCCAATTGAAGAAAGTGCTCCATTTGGGAGTGATGATGGTTCTGACGCATTTTATGGATATCGAGAATGGAGAAATATAAATAAAACTGAATCACCGATAGAATATCTGAAGAATCTTTTAAGTGAGTGGGGATTTCCGCCATTTGACTGGAAGACTCTTGATACCATAAAAATTGATGAATACATCAATGGAAATAACACAATTGGCACTTCTGTAAATCAAGATCAAATTTCAGTCATGAAAAAACATTTTAAAGAAATGGCAGAGAGTGAAGGAAAGGAATTTGATGAAGCACTCTTTAATCAGTCGCTGAATGCAGCATCTGGAGATATGGGCGGAACTTATTTGTTAGGAATAGATAATGCAATAATCGCAGTTGGATTTGGACAATTTGTACTAGAAGGATTGATTCACAAGGAATTAAAGGAATTAACAAAAATAGCACTGCAAAGAGAATTGACTCCAATCTTGGTGGACAGGTGGGGTGATTATAAGGAAACAAGAGTGAAATTAATAAATCAAATGGCTTCAGATATTGATAAAATGGAAATTAAATAA
>JBGTLS010000291.1:0-16106 GCA_041744015.1 Cryomorpha sp.
CAGATGAACTGTATTGTTGTCAGAATCACGACATGAAACTGCTGGCCACGATCATAGACGACCCTAAAAGTTATACCCGGGACGAATTGGAAAAGAGGACTGCTCAGCTATACCCTTCCCCTTTTGCAGAAAAATTCTGTCAGCAAATCCTGGCCAATACCGACTATGCAGTCCATTTTATTGATGAATGGAGCCATTCTGATGATCCGAATCTGAAAATTTACGCCTACAATACCCTCACGGAAATTGCTGGGAGAAGATCGAATCTGTCGGTTGAATTTTTCTCCCGCTATTATGATCACATCATATTCCATTTGGACAAGGAACCGGAAAATGTCCAGGAATCCATGAGGCAAGCTGCCGAAGCCATTGCCATCAGAGAAGAAAAATTAAAATTGAAAAATCTTCAGTCTGCCAAAAAAACAGAAGGTCCGTCACCCAAACAAAGTGAGGTGAAGAAATTCGCTCAACCAATGAGCATAAGCAATTAAGCTGATTCTGGAGAACGGAGGAATTCCGAATGAAAAATATGATAAAGGGCGACAAATTTGCCCTTCTTCATTTAAATGAATCCCCGTATGAAATTCAAAACATGAAGGCCATAAAAAAAGCCGGCAGACGCCGGCTCTGACACAAAAAGACCCATTTTGATCAGCGCACAGATACCACATGACCCTTAAAAGTCTGCGTTTCTATATCCGCAACTGATTTTACTTTCAAAAAATACACATAAACATTGGATGCGGTCAGATATTCACCTCCGGAATGCGAACCATTCCAAACCTCAGAAGGATCGGTGGAATAAAAGACCTGGAGACCGGCACGATCATAGATTGCCAGTTCATAATTTTCGATTTCCGGTCCTGAAATTACAGGTGCAAAGACATCGTTTTTACCATCAAAATTGGGAGTAAAGGCATTCGGAATATATACCTGTAATTCATCTTCCGGATTGGTGTCATCTGTGGATTTTTGTGCAAAACCATTCATTGAGGTTCCGATCACCAATAAAAACAAAATCAAACGCTTCATAGCTATATGTGCTTAATAATTATCAATCAGCATGTTACTGGTAAGGCAACATTTTGTTATGTAAGCAGGTAGCAGTTTAAAGTTGACGGTCAATTCAAAAATCAACTCTGTGACGCATGATATTCCATTACGTTGCATCTCCTTTACATAATTTTCAAAAATTTTGATTGGCGCCATTGAAACCATCGAATAACCAACAGCCCGGCCGCTGCGAATAAAAAGAGTATGAATTTCCCCCGATCACCCGATGACTTATCAGATGGAAGCTTAAAGGCTGGCATAAAATCTTCCCTGTTTGGTGCGTACTTATCGGGACGGTTGGTTATGGAAAATTCTTTGATATAATCCTGATAATTTGGATTGGTCCAACCCACCAAACTGGCCAGTTCTTCCACTTCCAGTTTTCTTCTGTTTTCCAGCTCAGCCCGATATGAAGCACCGGCAGCACAGCCCAAATCGCCTTCAGCAGGGTGGTGCATGATATACCGCGCCTGAAAATTTTCGCGGTTTGGTGTGACTTGAAACTGAAGATCCTGCGGAAATTTATCGCGCGTGTAGCGCACATGCAAACGTGTAAAGAATACATTGCTTTGGGTGTTCATGCCGCTCACCCAGTCAACACCCGCTTCCGCAAAATCATCGAATACCGGTGGAGGCGATACACAGGGGTCGCATTTCACTCCATTCATGGGGCTCACATTCCAGGCGTATTCCAAAAACACGGCACTTTCCCGCTCCCGGTGGTATGACCGGTCGAATAAGTCCTTGTAAAATGCACCAAAATACGACTCGACAAACAATGGTACTTTTCTGTCCGTCGCTATTTTCACTGTGCGGTAATTGGTGAGCTCCACCCGGCCTTCTTTGGTAAATGCATACACCACCAGATCCTGTGCATCCTGCGCATTGGCCATACCAAGGCGGATTGGGAGCATAAATTTTTCGGATTCAAATCGAATGCTGATTGGGCGGAGATAATCAAAACCGGATTCTTTTTGTTTATCCAGATTTACCTTAACCACAAAAAATTTGGTGTTGCTCAGCACATAAGGCCGGAGGATTTCTGAAGCTTTTGCAGGTATGCGATAATTATTCTCACGCAGCCAATTTTCCAATCCATCAGATTCCTTTGCGCTCAGAATCAGAATATCGTATTCTCCAACGGTATAGGAAGCTTCAATTACTACCTTGTTTTTTTTCGCAGATACCTGTATTTCCATATCAGCCTGTTCATTGACCATGCGACTGTTGCCCGACATACTCATGGCAGGTGCATATCTGTAATCAAAACAGGGATTGTTGTCGTAGTATTCCACCAATCTCGGCGCAGAGTATGCATCCAGTCTGTCGAATATGCCGCGGTCTACCACTTTGATCTGATCTTCACGAAGCACAACCGGCACGGGCACCACCATCGCAAAATCACTTACATCCCCCTGAAAATCATTGCTCATCGTTATCACGGTTTTGTGCCCATCCCGCACCAGAATGACTTCCGATTTGTGATTCCATAAATTTGCCGGAGCCTGCGAGACATAAAACCCACAAAAAGCCTGTGTTTCCTGCGTGAAGATCAGGGTGGCAAGGGCCAATGCAATTAATTTAGTTTTCATATATGTTGTTTTAAAAGTGAATGAATGAGATAAACTATTGATTGATCCATTGAAATCTTTTTGCACGAAAAATCCTGTCGACCACCGGCGTAATCATGCTGACAGCAAATAGTGCAATGATGGGTGCCTTATAGAGGTGAAAGAATTGGGAAAGAAAAAAACTGAGCAGGGCGATCATGCCTCCCCAGATAATCCTGCCTCTCCTGCTGTCGGGCGATGTGCGGGGATCGGTAATCATGAAAAAAGCAAAGAGTAAAATGGTACCGCTGTTGAACTTGTGCAGGAGCACATCCCACGACCAGCCCAGATAAACGATTGTTCTCAGGTATTCAAGCAGAAACAAACCGAGCAGAAATGATACAGCCACATCCCATCTGTCCACCTGAAAAAGTATTCCTACAGCACCGAGGGCAATGAGCAACCCTACAAGTTCACCACTACCCCACTGCCCTGGCGATATCCAGGCATTTCCCGTAAGGATGAGCGCTATGATACCGAAATTGGTGGGGTTGAATACGTGTTTGCGGTTCACTACAATCAAAAATTTACTGCTTACTGTGAGCACTCCAGCGAGAAACATCCATGGCCAGAAATTCACTTTCAGCAGCAAACAGAGTCCAAGGGCACTGATCATCGCGCTTTTCCACGATCCAGGCGGCAATCTCTTGCGCCGGGCCCAGAAATATTGAGATAAGAGGCAGGAGCTAAAAGCCGCCAGGTATATGCTGGCGTATTCGAACCAACCGAGAAATAACCATCCATAAAGTAAAAAGCTGCTGAGCAGAAAAATTTGCAGATAGCGCGCATCTGCCAGGTTGGTACCGGTAAAAGGCAGGGTCAGTGATCGATTCATGGCTTATTTTTTGCAACCGTACACGCCAAAATCAATGCGGTTCAATTATATCCGTATTTTATCGATCTTTAAACCCAAAACACGATTCAAATGGTACGATTTATTCTGGTTTCAGTCATCCTCAGCTTCACTTGTATCAGCGCTTCCGCGCAATTCGGATACGATCCTTATATCACAGAAAATGGATTGAAAATTTCCACCAAATGGGGAAAAGCGAGGGATGCAGATGGTGAAAGGAAAACAGCACTTTTAATCGGTGTGGAAAACACGAATAAACATGCGGTAAATTATGCCTACACAATCAATTTGTACTACGAGGGCGTGCTCAGGGAAACCGGGAGAATGGAAGATATGTGTATCGCCGGTTTGAAATCGAATATTGGCAAACTGAACGGGATATTTTTCATACCGCAGAAATTTACGGAGCAACAACTAAAAAATTCAGATTTCAATTTTACGCTTGAAGAAATAGAGGTTGCTCAAACGGAAGGTTGTTCCGAAGTCAGCGAGGAAGAAATCATGCCTGGAGAGTGATTATTCGTTCGAAAAGCCTTTTTACAGAGTTGATTCTTCCTGGTGTTTCTTCATAAAAAATTGCACCAGTTCTTCATCTGTCATGTCTATTGTCTCGAGTCGCTGTTCAGCCTGAAAGGCCCAGTGATCATCCGGATATCTCGTTATCACCTCCTGATAAGCTTCTTTCGCCAGATTGATATCGTTCATATCCGCGTCATAGGTGAAGGCGATCAGAAAACAAACCTCAGGACTTTTGCTGTTGTCAGCATACTTCTTTAAAAATTGATCGTAACACCGAATAGCTTTTAACGGCAAACCTGCACCTCTGGATAGTGCACCGGCTTTGTAAAGATATTCAGGTGATTTCACTTTATCTCCGGGAAAGGTCTCTGCGAATTTTGAATACTGCTGGAGTAGTTGATTCGCAGCAGTTTTGTTGGTCAGGAATGTGTCGACATACACAATGGATTCCAGACTGTCGATTGATTGGGTCATAATGCGGTGCTTTTCCGTATTGCTCATCAATTCGCAACTTTCGGCATCTACCTGTTTATTTTCGGCGCACGCTGAAAAAATCAGAACCAAAACAAAGATTATACTTGTGAATTTCATCATCGTCTTACTTTTTGAGCCGGAAACCGCATCCGGTATTTCACTTCAATTTCACCCCGGGTAATTTCTTCAAGTTTCCTTTTTAACATCCGTTTTTTGAGTGGTTTAAGATGTTCTATGAAAAGAATTCCTTCTATGTGATCGTATTCGTGTTGAACGATCCGTGCAGCATAGCCGTCAAATTCCTTTTCCTGCAAATTCCAATTCCGGTCATAATAGCGGATGCGAACTTTTTGTTCCCGTTCCACTTCTTCGCGGATATTCGGAATACTTAAGCAACCTTCTGCAAATGGCCATTTATCACCAGAACAATCCAAAATTTCTGCATTGATAAATACTTCTTTGAAGTCTTTTACTTTTTGCGCTTCAGGATCCTCTTCATCATCTCCAAATGGAGAGGCGTCCACTATGAATAAACGAATAGACTGCCCAATCTGAGGGGCTGCAAGGCCAACACCCTGGGCGGCATACATTGTTTCATACATGTGGTCGATCAGTTCAGCCAGGGCCTCGTGATCTTTTGTAATGTTGTCTGCGACGCGTTTAAGTACGGGATCGCCATAAGCTACAATGGGTAGAATCATAGATTGCAAAAGTAATCATCATCCACTTATCACGAAAGTGTTAATTGTTTAGGAATTATACCTGCCCAAATGGCTTGAATATTCATCTCACGATTGGGTATAGCAATGGCGCTTATTGAGGATGCATCGTGGAATATGTTGCCCAGTAGAGATATCTCTGCAATTACGAGAATGGGAAATTTACGCTGATACAACCAATTCAAATATTGTATAACAGCGACTTAGACCAATTAACTTCCAGTTAAAATTAATTTAACCCAATTGGCAGGGTTTTGTAATTACAACGATTGAACTAAACATCAAAAAACATGAAAAACATTTTTATGATTGTTGCCTTTATTGGGATTTTTGCAGTTTCTGCCAACGCGCAGTACGTTGGTCTGAAAGGAGGTTTAAACCTCTCCAATTTAAGTTTTGGTGACGAAGTAACTGATAACAATATGCGGGTGGGCTATCATTTTGGTGGATATCTTCATCTTCCGGTAAGTGATGGTTTTGGTTTTCAGCCAGAGGTGTTGTATTCCACAAAAGGTGCAACGGCTGATTACAATGTCGTTGGCTTCACAGGTGAGTCTTCATTCAAATTGAATTACATCGACGTTCCCCTGATGGGCGTTTTTAAATTCGGCAATTTCGCTGAACTTCACTTAGGGCCGTATATCGGTTTCTTAATGAGTTCATCCGCATCAACGGAGGGAGATTTTGGCGATTCCGAAACTGATTTGGACAGAGACAATTATAAAAGCATGGACTTCGGTCTCGCAGGGGGTCTGGCTTTAAATTTTCAGGCGCTTCAGTTTGGAGCCCGATACAATTATGGTCTGCAAAAAATTGAAAACTCTGCTGCGGCCAGAGCCTTTTTAGGGGATGCATCTCTTTCATATATTCAGATTTTCGCTGCTATCCGGATAGGATCGTATGATTGATAAACAATTGCTTTGATACAGAGGGGCCGCGGAATACGCGGCCTTTCTCATTTTATAGAGATCACTTCCGAAAGCGGGCAATCTGAAAACGGTTCGAAGAAATCCCTCCCGCGAAGTTTTATAACTTCGCAGCTCAAGAAAATGTGAATGGCTTCATCAACAAAATCATCTCCTAAAACCCTGTCAAAAATCACCGCAGAAACCCTTGAAAAAGTCTGGGGACTCATGTGCACCGCCAGAGCAATGAGTGACCTGTATGAAGATAAAAAAGATGTAACGGCTAAATACGTTCACGCAACCAGTCGTGGACATGAAGCCATACAATTGGCTACTGCACTTCAACTGACTGAGCATGATTTTGTATTCCCGTATTATCGTGACGATTCGATTCTACTGGGCATTGGGATGACTCCGTATGAACTAATGCTTCAGCTTCTCGCAAAAAGAGATGATCCCTTTTCCGGGGGTAGAACGTACTATTCGCACCCCAGTCTGCGTCGGGAAGGCATGCCAAAAATCCCTCACAATTCCAGCGCTACGGGGATGCAGGCCATCCCCGCCACGGGTGTTGCCATGGGTCTGGCTTACCTCGAATCTCAGGGACTCGCGAAAAACAACGGAACTACTCCCCTCGTAGTTTGCTCCATTGGCGATGCAGCCATGACAGAAGGGGAAATCAGTGAAGCGCTTCAGATGGCAGCGCTCAAACAATTTCCCATCGTTTTTCTGGTTCAGGACAACGAATGGGACATCTCGGCCCATGCACGCGAAGTGCGCGCAAATGACGCTGCTTACTACGCCCGTGGATTCAAAGGTTTGGAAACCCGCTCTATCGATGGCACAGATTTCGAAACCAGCTGGAATACCATTGAGGAAGTTTTTACCACAGTTCGAAAGGAAAGAAGACCTTTCCTGATTCATGCGAAGGTGCCGCTGTTGGGCCACCACACATCAGGCGTGCGCCGCGAATGGTACCGCGATGATCTCGAAGAACACAAGTCAAGAGATCCCCTGCCCCGGCTAAAAAAAGACTTGCTGGACGCGGGATTTTCATCAAATCAACTGGACAAACTTGCGGAAAAAGCACGGATGTTGGTGAATCAGGAATACGAAAGGGCGCTGAAGGCTGAAGACCCGCGCCCGGAAGATTTGTATGACCACGATTTCGCACCCACGCCTGTAACAGTCGAGAAAGGAAACCGCAATCCCGCTGGGGCGGAAAAAACATTGATGGTGGATTGTGCGCTCTTTGCCGTACAGGAAATCCTCGAAGATCACCCGGAAGCTTTGCTCTACGGACAGGATGTGGGCGCCCGGCTCGGGGGTGTATTCCGGGAAGCAGCCACGTTGGCGCAAAAATTTGGCGACGACCGGGTTTTCAATACCCCGATCATGGAAGCCTTTATCATCGGGAGTACCGTGGGAATGGCAGCCACCGGATGCAAACCAATTGTCGAAGTTCAGTTCGCTGATTATATCTGGCCAGGTTTGAATCAGTTGTTTACAGAGTTGAGCAGAAGTTATTATTTGTCCAACGGTAAATGGCCGGCAACTGCAGTGATACGCGTTCCGATCGGTGCTTACGGGAGCGGCGGCCCCTATCATTCATCAAGCGTGGAATCGGTTTTGGCCAACATTCGCGGTATCAAAGTGGTGTATCCGAGCAATGGAGCGGATATGAAAGGGCTGATGAAGGCAGCTTTTTTCGATCCGAATCCGGTGGTTATTTTAGAGCACAAAGGTCTTTACTGGAGTAAAATAAAAGGCACGGAAGACGCCAAATCGGTTCTTCCTGACCGGGATTACATTTTACCTATCGGCAAAGCCAGCATTGCCCTTGAGGCAAATGAAGACAAAATAAAGTCGGGCGAATCTCTCTCTGTGATTTCATATGGTATGGGAATTTATTGGGCGAAAACCGCTGCAAAAGCCTTCCCTGGCCAGATTGAAATTCTCGACCTGCGCTCCATTTCGCCTGTCGATTCAGATGCCATATACGCTTCCGCGAAACGCCATGGAAAATGTCTGATCGTAACAGAGGAACAAATTGGTTGCACATTTGCACGCAGCCTGGCTGGCAGCATTCAGGAGGCTTGTTTCGCATATCTGGACGCACCTGTGCGGGTAATTGGTGCGGAAGATTTGCCCGCTGTACCACTGAACAGCATTTTGGAAGAAACCATGATTCCAAATGCGTCAAAAGTTGAAAAAGCCATGCGCGATTTACTTGATTATTAAACTCATCTGATTCAGAACATTTGCTCCGGCGCTGCGTTTTGAACCATATGATTGATTCGCCAATTGATCTTCTTACTTTTGCACCGCAAAAAATTACGTTACAGATGTCCAGATTTCATCAACTCACTATAAAAGACATTCGACGGGAAACAGATCAATGTGTTTCGATTGCATTTGACATTCCCGCCGGGCTCAAAGAAGAATTTCAATACAAACAGGGGCAATACCTCACGCTTCGGCTTCAGCTAAAAGGAGAAGAACTGCGCCGGTCATACTCGGTATGTTCAAGCCCGGTAGCTGATCAGCACATGAGAATTGCGATAAAAGCCATCGAAAATGGGCGCGTAAGCAATTACCTGAACAATGGGATTAAAGCGGGTGATAAGGTGGATGTGATGAAGCCCATGGGAAATTTTTATGTGGAAATGCCCCCCAATGAATCTCTTCACATCGTGGCCTTTGCCGCGGGTAGCGGCATTACACCGGTGATGTCTCTGCTGAAAACCGCCATGGCCGTAAATTCCAACAACAGGTTTACCCTGTTTTATGGAAACAGAAGTACGGCGCAAATCATCTTTAAAGATGAACTCGAAAAACTCGCTGCGACTTATGGAGACCGGTTGCAGGTGCACCATATTCTCAGTCAGGACTCCACAGCTGATCCTATGTTCAGCGGTCGGATTTCGGCTGAAAAATGCAACGACCTGATGTCTCATTTTTCTGATACAGAAACTGCCGACCACTATTTTCTCTGTGGTCCGCATGATATGATCAGCGCCATTCGCTCAAGTCTTTCGCAAAAAGGTATTCCATCAGAAAAAGTGCATTTTGAACTTTTCACGACAGTGGCACCCGATGAAGAAAAACAGGCGACTGCTGAAACAGGAGACGGAAAACCAGTGGAAACCAGTCAGGTGACCATTGTGCTCGACGGAGAGGAAACGGTGGTTACCGTGACCAAACGCGACAACATACTCGACGCCGTATTGGATGCCGGGCTTGATGCGCCTTACGCCTGCACCGGCGGCTCGTGCTGCACCTGCCGCGCCAAAGTCATCGAAGGGGCCGTGGTAATGGATGTCAATTATGCCCTTACGGAAAAAGAAGTGGCCAAAGGTTATATTCTCACATGCCAATCACACCCCACCACAGCTACAATGAAGGTGGATTATGATGCACCATAAGAACCCGCTTTCACAACGTGTCTAGTCTGGCTGTCATTGAATTGGCGGGCCCAATCTCCATAAAGAAATAGACCACCTCTGCAATAGCGCCAAAGAAGAAGAGAAGTATGACCCAAACGAGTTTCATGGTGGTGGAGAGATTGGGATTTGTGGCCGCGTGTACCACATAAAATATCAATAAACCCAATCCGAGCATGCCAATAAGTATCATCCAGATCAGGATCCCGGCTATCGAATCAAAGATCATGTGTTCAACATGCTGACCGCCGTCAGATAAAATAATGGGGAGAAATTGGCCAAAGAGCCAGACAAAAAAGAACAACCCAACAAATAATTGGAGAATTGTAAAAAAGCCGATAAAAAACTTCCCTGTTTTCGATAGATGCATGATCTGATAATTAAATTTCGGCTGAAAGATAAGTCCGAAATCAGCGAAAAACCCGGGAATTTGTAACAGCGGTTGGTTTCGTATAAGAATGGTCTATCCGGCGCATTTAACAAAGCCCAATTTCTTACTTTCGTCACCGATGAAATCAGATTTTTTGTTTCGCAAAGTAGACGCAGCCCCTCTTGCCGTTTTCCGAATTTTGATGGGCATTCTGATGGCCTGCGAAGGTTTTGGAGCAATTCTAACTGGTTGGGTAAAAACCAATTTTGTGGAACCGGAGTTCACCTTCAATTTTATCGGCTTCGACTTTCTCCAAATCATCGTAGGGCCGCAGGCTTATGTCATATATGCCGCCCTTGGTTTCCTGGGTATCGGTATCGCACTGGGATACAGGTATCGCGCGATGGTGATTGGTTACACGATATTTTGGGCCGCGGTATATTTCGCCCAGAAGACCAGTTACAACAACCATTACTACCTGCTTTTGCTGGTTTGTTTGCTGTTTTGTATCGTTCCCGCGCACAGTTATGCCAGCATGGATGCCCGGGCTGGCCGGGTGAAACCTTCCGAAACTGTTCCTTACTGGTCGATATTCGTATTTAAACTCCTACTGCTCATCGTTTATCTGTACGCCGCTTTCGCGAAAATGTACCCGGATTGGCTGTCCGGTCGCACCGTTGCATTGTTTATGAGTAGCAAAGGCGATCTCCTCGGACCCCTTACCACAGAACGTTGGTTTATCATGCTCATATCCTATGGCGGCATCGTTTTCGATATGCTGGTGATTCCGGCGCTTTGGTATAGGCCAACCCGAAAGGTTGCTTTTGCGGTGTCCATATTTTTCCATCTTTTTAATTCCATCATATTTCAAATTGGCATTTTTCCGTACATGATGTTGATCACTTCGGTGCTCTATTTTGACGAAGCGCTCATCAGAAGAATTTTCTTTCGAAACCGTATTCCAGAAATTCCATCAGGTTATGATTTTCCAAATGGCCGGAAGAAGAATATTCTTCTGACAGTTTTCACTGTGTTTTTCATCTTTCAGATTCTTTTGCCGTTGCGCCCATATTTCTATCCCGGCTCATCACACTGGTCGGAAGAAGGTCACAGACTCTCCTGGCACATGATGTTGAGAAGCAAATCGGGCAATGTCAGCTATCTTGTCATAGATGAATCCACAGGCCTGAACGAACGCATTTATCCCGAAAGGAAGATGCCCGCCAAAATGGCCCGATCGATGGGCACCAGACCGGATATGATCTGGCAATATGCGCAAAGGCTTCACGAAGATTTAATATTGAATGGCCATCCCCACCCGCAAATCTTCGTCAAATCTTCCGTAAGTTTGAATGGCAGGGCATACCAACCCATGATCGATTCTTCCATTGATTTAGCCGCAGAATCATGGAGCCACCTGAGAAGTCATTCATGGATATTGCCGCATCCGGATTTATAAACTTTAGCTTCCCGTCATGGACCATTTGAAAAGGCTGGTAATATTTTCCATATTCCTGTTTGCTCTTTCACAAAGCCTTTCAGCGCAATCGTATTTCCCGCCCCTTTCGGGAAATCAGTGGGACACCCTCAGTCCTTCCACCTTAAACTGGTGTCCGGAAAAAGTAGACACCTTATTGTCATTTCTCGAATCCAGGAATTCCAAATCATTCATGGTACTCGTCGATGGGCGAATTGTCATCGAAGCCTACTTTAATGACCATGGTCCCAACGCGTTTTGGTATTGGGCCTCCGCCGGAAAAACCCTGATAGCTACACTTGTGGGAATAGCGCAGGAAGAGGGACTTTTGGATATCAATGATCCGGTATCCCAATATCTGGGCGAAGGCTGGACCAATTGCACGATTGACAACGAAATCCAACGCACCATCTGGCATCAGTTGACCATGACCAGTACTTTTAATAATTCTATCTTGTTTTTGGATTGTGTCCAACCCTTCTGTTTTCAATGCAGTGGCCCGGTCGGTACGCAATGGCATTACCACAATGGAACGTACCGCAGACTTCACGATGTGTTGGAAGAGGCCACTGGATCCCCGGTCAATTTTTATACATTTAATAAAATTCTGAGCAAAATCGGCATGTTGGGTATCTGGTCTGAAGACCAGCTTTTCATTAGCACCACCAGGGACATGGCCCGTTTTGGACTGCTGGCGCTCAATAATTTTGTATGGAACGGAGAAGTGGTTTTGGGCGATCAGGAATACATTCAATCCATGACCACGCCATCGCAAGACCTGAACCTTTCCTACGGTTATCTGTGGTGGCTCAATGGACAGGAAAGTTATTTTCTCCCGGTAAATCCGGTTCAGCAGGAAGGCAGCCTTATCCCCACTGCACCGGCGGATATGTATGCAGGTTTAGGAGCCAATGACCAAAAAGTGTATGTAATTCCCTCCCGGAATATGGTCGTCATTCGCATGGGTGACTCCGCATACGAGGAAACGCTTTCATCTTCCTTTTTTGACACGGAATTATGGGCCATGATTGAAGATCTCGAATGCGCGCCGACAGGTACGGATGTTCAAAACAGTGCGCGCCAAAGTTTGGAATTTTATCCCAATCCCACTTCCGACATTATTTTTATTAAAAATCCTGAGCGCTTTGTATCGGCTGTCGTTACTGACCTTTCGGGAAAAATTATTGATCGTCTGGATCAGACTGAATTAAAAAATGGATTTTCTCTACCCGCAGGAATATATATGGTAAGGGCCCTGACCACCTCCGGGGAAACCCTGGTAAGCCGGGTGATTTTTTATTGAAACGAGAAGTCCAATTTAGCCTTCTTCATATTGCAATAACATCCGGCTGCATTTTGCTTTTTACCTTGCAGAAAATTTCATGGTTATGAAAAGGCTTCTGATAGGTTGTTTTTTAATCCTTCCGTTCCAGTCCTGGGCGCAGAGTCTCATTTATTCCGGACCGATGAATGGATACAGCGAGATGCGCGAAGCACTTGTCTGGGTGCAGATGACGGAACCCTGCATCGTGGAAATGGTTTATTGGGTCGACAGTCTGCCGGATGAGAAATACAAAAGCTTCCCTGTAGCAGCCGATCCGGAAAAAGCGCTGGCTCTTCACCTGATCGCTGACAATGTCGAACCGGGATTGCGATATGGATACGCCATTCACGCCAACGGCGAAAATCAGTCTGTCGGGCGCGAACTTTTTTTCAAAACCCAGGAACTTTATCAATACCGCAGAGATCCGGCTGATTTTACCATTGCGATTGGCAGTTGCGCGTATATAAACGAACCAGAATACGACCGTCCGGGTAAGGCCTTTGGACGCAAACACGACATTTTCGAACGAATTGCGGACCTCAAACCAGACATGATGTTGTGGTTGGGTGACAACCTTTACTTGCGGGAAGCTGATTATTTTAGCCGTACCGGGATTCTGAAACGTTACACCCATTCGCGTCACCTTCCTGAACTCCAGCGGCTGCTCTCCGCCACCCACCACTACGCCATCTGGGACGATCATGATTACGGTCCGAATGACGCCAACTGGACCTTTCCCCACAAGGACAAAACCCTCGAAGCGTTTAAATTATTTTGGGGAAACAACGGCTACGGCACAAATGAGCTCGGTGGAATCACGAGCGCTTTTCAGTTCAATGACATGCACTTTTATTTGCTTGACAACCGCTGGTGGCGGACCGCTTCAGACCTCGAAACCTCAGAAAAGCAAATTTTGGGCAAAGCCCAGATCGAGTGGCTCATCCAAAGCCTGAAGTACAGCAGGGCCCCGTTTAAGTTTATCGCCATCGGAGGGCAGGTTTTAAACACCAAAATGGTGTATGAAAATTATGCGAACTACGAGACTGAACGAATGGAACTTCTGGATCGCATCGCGGCGGAAGGGATTAAAGGAGTGGTATTTCTCACCGGCGACCGCCACCACTCGGAGTTGAACCGCCTCGACCACAAAGGCACCGTAATGTACGAAGTCACGAGCTCTCCCCTCACTTCCGGCACCCCTCCTTTTGAGAATGAAGGCAACGAAAACCTGATGGAAGGCACCTTGTATTACGAAACAAATTTCGGTTTACTTCAAATCTCCGGTCCCCGCACCGATCGGAAATTGCAAATCTCCATGCACGATGAACAGGGTGAACCTGTGTATACAAGGGAAATTAAGGCTTCTGAGTGGGAATGAGGTGGTCGAAGAGATTTGAATAGGCTGCTTCCAAATTGCTTATTGAAAATTGAATGATATGGCCTGTTCGCATTGTATCTGTTATTTACGTAATTTTGCCAGAAATAAGGATTACAGAATATAATTGTATCTTATCAGATATGCAAAAAGGTAAAATAATAGCGATACTAAGAGATTCCAAAGACTGGTCACAGAGCGATTTGGCTAAAAATAGCGGAATATCCCGTGTAATGATCGGTAAATACGAACGGGGCGAGGCCGTACCGTCCATAGATGCAGCAAAGAAAATTGCCGATGCCTTTGAGGTTTCTTTAGATTACCTGGTCGGCGAAGGACAAAACGCCAGATTTGACAAAAAAACGGTTCAACGCCTGCAGGATATTGAAGCCCTTAACCCTGCTATCAAGGAAAAATTATTCTTTTTGATCGATACGGTAATAAGGGACACAAATGCCCAAAAAGCTTATATACAATGAGAACACAATTTGTCACAGACGACCACGGAAAAAAACTTGCCGTCATTCTTCCTATCAAGGAATACAACAAGATGCTCGAGGATCTGGAAGAACTGGAAGACATCAGGCTTTACGATGCTTCCAAAAAAGGCAACCAGGAATTTATAGATGCAGAACAGGCATTTAGAGAAATAGAGGAAGCCCGTAGAAATGAAGGTGTATAAGGTTCGTTTAGAACGCAGAGCTCAGAAAAAACTGGCCAGGATACCTGAACCCTATTATTCCAATATCAAGGATGCAATACTTGACCTGAGGATCGACCCACGCCCCAAGGGCTGCATAAAACTCAAAGGCAGAAAGGGATACCGTATCCGCGTAGCAGATTACCGCATCATCTATGAAATAAAGGACGGTGTACTTTTGGTGGATGTGATTGATTTGGGACACCGGAGAAATATTTATTGAAAAAACCCTGACGGTATTAGCGATTTACATGACGGAATACTGCGCATTGACAACATCTCATAAAAATGGCATTCGCCCAATTGCCATAGGTCGCAAAACCTTCCTCTTCGCAGGATCACACAACGGAGCCCAAAGCCCAGCAATGTTCTACAGCTTCTTTGCATGCTGCAAGCTCAACAACATCAATCTCCAAAAGTGGCTCGGTTATGTTCCCGAAATCATCGCCGATCACAAAGCAAATAAACTCCACGAAATCCTACTCAATAACATCGATCTAGTAAAAATCGAAAACTTTAAGCGATTTTGGGAAGTGTGGTTGCTCGGGTGGATACATTTAAAAAATGAAAATAGGAATTATTTGGAAAGAATAAAATGGAAATGTGTTACCACTAATCAAAATGAGCAATTTTAATTTTCCAACCGCTTTACATATCTGCGCATCGTTCTGCGCACGAGTTCATCCCAATTTTCCTGGGTTACTGTGCCACCCGGCGTGAACTCAAACGCCTCTTTATATTCCGGAGCTCGCATTGCTTCGGCCTTGTGGGTCACCATGTGCCGATAAATTAATTTGTCACCTTCGAATATAAATACAATCAAGGAAACAAAGGGAATAAATAAAAAACCTTGGTCATCAGTTACACCGGCCGAAGAGATTGATCCGGTGAAAAATACCGCGTTGTCTATGAAAATAACAGGGACGAGAACTTATTGGTTATCGTTGTGAGTTTTTGAAGGCCTGACAGCATCCGTTTTGACCCGCCTGGCGCTCAGGTGTGGTACATTAACCAATTCTTCATCGCAAAGGTTATTCTCACTTTCGATTTTTAATTGAACACCAAGCTTATTAGTAGAAGTTTCGAAAATATGAAGTAAGCTGTCTACATTGGTCTCAACGCGCCTGAAATCAGGGAACAACCCATCTTTTCACACACGGTTGCAAACTATAAAATCCTTGACCAGCGAAGTTTCCTGTTGGTACGAGGAAATGACTTTTTTTCGGAATTGACCTTTCTGCCAGTATTTTGCTACGCACCCTTGAAAAGCAAGTGCCAGTCCAA
>JBGTLS010000292.1:0-1513 GCA_041744015.1 Cryomorpha sp.
TGATAAAACAAAAGGAAAAACATCCCGCGATCACAATGTAAAGGAAGCCGACGTTGCCCAGATTCTCCCCGAAATCAGGTTTTATGTCGATTTTTATGCCAATCCGGTTCCGTTCAACCCCATAAGACTGGAAAATATCAATACTGTCTCGGATGAATATCTGCCGATGTTGTCACCCGATAATGAATTCATCTTCTTCACAAGGCAATCTAAAGAGAAAGCCAAAGGAGACCTGGTGGCCCGGGAAGTGGAAACCTTTATGATGGCGCGCAGAGAATCTGGCAATTTGCATTTTGCGGAGCCAAACCCTTTACCGCCTCCGTTTAATGTAGGCGATAATTATGGCGGTGTAAGCCTTTCGCTCGACAACAGGGAGATGTTTGTGACCGTATGTAAACCCGTAACTTCAAGTTATAAGAATTGCGACATCTATTCAACCCGTTTCGAACGCCATACGAATGAAGGTGGAGAAGTGGAGTTTTTGTGGTCAGGTCTGGAAAATATGGGTGATGCAGTGAACACTCCCGACGGGTGGGAAGCGCAACCTACCATTTCTGCCGATGGCAATACACTCTATTTTGCCACTATTCGTGAGAATACCACCAAAGACAAAGATGGCAACCCAACGATTGATATTTTTTATACCACCCGCGATGCTACAGGGAAATGGTCGCCTGCGCGACCTGTAGAGAATGGATTGAATACCGCCGGGAATGATAAAAGCCCCTTTTTGCACACCGACAGCCGCACCATGTATTTTTCCAGCAACGGAAGGGCGGGAGCTGGGGGCTACGACATTTATTACAGCAAGCAGGACGATGCCGGCAACTGGTCCACACCAAAAAATATCGGCTACCCTATTAACTCACCTCAGGATGAACATGGCCTGATCGTAAGCACCGACGGTACGAAAGCGTTTTTTGCATCTTCAAACGTTCAAAAGTCGAGCGGCCTTGATATCTATGCCTTTGAAATGCCTGAGAAGGCCCGTCCGGAAAAGGTTTTGATTTTAAAAGGAGATGTGACAGACAAAAATGGCGACGTGGTGCAGGATGCACGCATCGAACTCAAATACACCAAAACACGCGAAGTCAAAGAAGTGAACGTGGACAAGATCGATGGGTCTTATGCCGCTGTTGTGAATTTGCGCAAGGACGAAGATGTACTCGTCTCCGTAAAAAGTGAATCGGAACCTCTGGCTTTCAATTCGAGGGTGTTTTCCATGGCTGATACGGTAAATACGGTGCAGGACATCAGCATGGAAGTACAGGGAATTGAAGAAGGTACGACCTACCTGATGAATGATATACGTTTTGCCACGAATTCTGCTGATCTCGATAAAGTATCACAAGGTATTCTGGATGAATTTGCCGCTTATATCAACGAATATCCGCAGCTGAAGATTGAGATTGGCGGACATACGGATAATGTGGGTGACCCAAAACAGAATCTTGTTTTGAGTGCCGATCGGGCATTTGAAGTTTTTGGATACCTGCAGGATGTAGGCGTTGAT
>JBGTLS010000293.1:0-3233 GCA_041744015.1 Cryomorpha sp.
TGAATTGATGATATCCTCTGAAATTATTGGGTATCCAACTGACAAAAAATTCCCCTCCTGTTTCCCGAAAATAGAATGAACCCGTCACTACCTATTCATTCCGTGTCGCTGCCGTTTCAGTCAAATTGATGGCCGTTTCAATCAGGGCCAGGTGAGAATAGGCCTGAGGGAAATTTCCGAGCAAACGTTTGGTCTCAAAGTCAAGGTCTTCACTAAATAGTCCCAAATGATTGCTGTACCCCAGCACCCTGTCAAATAACTTTACGGCTTTTTCGCGCTCGCCAATCCTGTTGAGGGCATTGATAAACCAAAATGTGCAAATGGTGAATGATGAGGAGGGCAATCCAAAATCATCTTCATTTTTGTACCGGTACAGGAGCCCGTCATTGCTCAAATCTCTCTCAATCGCTTTAACGGTTGCAACGTATTTTGAATCCATCGCATCGATAAATCCATAAGGCTCCATAAGCAAAACCGAGGCATCCAAATCTTTTGACCCATAGGATTGAGTGAAAGCGTTGGCTTTCTCGTTCCACGCGTTGGCCATGATATCCGATTTTATTTTATCGGCGAGTTTACTCCAGGCATTGATGCGGTATTGGCGTCCCAGGATTTCAGCCACTTTGATAGCCTTGTCGACAGCCACCCAACACAACACTTTTGAAAAAGTAAAGTGGCGCTCTTCGGTGCGGAATTCCCAAATGCCTTTGTCGGCTTCCTTCCAGTGTTGTTTCACCACCCATACAATTCCTTTGGTGATGTTCCAGAGTTCTTCACCGAGCTCCCTTTCCGTGCTGAGATATATGAAATGCTGGTAAATCACATCCATGAGGATGCCATAGATGTCATTCTGTTTTTGCATGTAGGCAGCATTGCCTATGCGGACAGGTTTGCTATCCATGTACCCATCGAGATGATCAAGAAACGATTCAGTGAGCACTTTTTCCTTGTTGATGCCGTACATGATTTGCAGTTTCTCATCCTTGTCGGGGATAATATCCACGATGAACTTCAAAAAACGACGGGCTATTTTTTTATGGCCGAGTTTGGAGACCACTTTTATAACCATTGAGGCATCCCGTACCCAACAAAAACGATAATCCCAATTGCGCACCTCACCAATTGTTTCCGGGAGTGAAGTGGTGGCGGCGGCCAGCACAGCACCTGTTTTGTGATAGGTCAACATTTTGAGCGTGATCGCACTTCGGTTCACAGCCGATGAGTATGGTGCATATTCCGGTATACGCTGCATCCAGTTGAGCCAGTACACCTTCGTTCTTTCGTATTCAAGCGCGATCGACCGAATGTTTATATCAATAATTTTTTCGTGATACCCAATTAAGAAATAACCATCCTCCACAAGATTGATCTCGCCTCCGTTAATAACCGTCAGATGATCGAAATTGCTATAGCAAAACACGTTGTCAAATTTCACATTGTCAGTGAGGCTGACAATATGATCGGTGCGAATCTGTGTTTTGGTTTCTCCTTGTGCATATTCGAGGCGCGGGTCATAGCGCACGCGAAATACCGGAGATCCCGAAAGAAGTCTGATATACCGGATGATTTCAGATGGTGAATGATATCTTTTATTATCCAGCTTGTACCGCGGCATGAAGTCGCGAATTTCAAAAGCGTCCTCCCCATTGGAAAAAGTGGTGATCAGGATACCTGTGAAATCAAGGTAAGCCTGAGAAATTACATACTTCTCATCCACTTTAATTTCGAAACTCCCCCCTCTTTTTCTATCGAGTATTTTTGCGAAAACGGAAGGAGAATCAAATTCCGGCAGACAGGCCCATTCTATCTCGCCCTGCCTGGAAATCAGCGCTGCGCTTCTGCAATTTCCGATAATTCCATAATCAAGATTCTTCATTCTCTTCAAATTTTTTTTTCACGCTTTCGCACCGGCGCTTATTATACCAGCGCCAAAAATACCATTTCTTACCCTTGGACACCTTGAATGTGAATATTCCGGGTTTCCAAATCATCCCTGTGGTAGCCGATACCCAATCTGTGTAGGAGATTCACCATTTGAGATTTTTAAATTATAATTGAGATATGGTTCATACAATTACCTTAAATTCAAATGTTTTCAAAAGTGATGATTACATATTTTTCACGAAAATGAATGACACTAAATAGAATGAAAAATAATAGAATTTGAGGAGTACCATTTTGCGAAAGTAAATCTGAAAGATTCAGATTCTGAGATGATAGCAAAATAAAGAAAAACGGAATTTTTTAGCTAGCGATTTTGGCTTTTGATGGCGTGAATTTTGGCGCGTATGAGAAAACAAATCCCATGAGTAAAACAATCATCGTTTCAAACAGGTTGCCATTGCAGATCAGCGTGCGAGATGAAGAGATTGAAGTTGAACCGAGTGTAGGTGGTCTGGCGACCGGCCTCAAATCGATTCATGACGAAGGAAACAGCATATGGATCGGGTGGTCGGGCATCACAGAAGAGGAATTAAACCCCGAATTGTCCAAAAAAGTAAACAGTGAAATTCGGGCGGCGAAATGCGACGCCGTTAATTTAAATCAAAGTGAACTCGAGAAATTTTATCTTGGTTTTATCAATAAAAGTCTTTGTCCTTTATTCCATTATTTTATGGAATATGCCGAATTTGATCGTTGTGAGTGGGATGCATATAAAGCAGTGAATCAAAAATTTGCTGATAAGGTGCTGGAAACTGTGGAAGATGGCGATCGGATATGGGTACACGACTATCAGCTCCTTCTCGTTCCGAAAATGATCAGGGATAAAAACCCGGATGTGGCCATTGGTTTTTTTCTCCATATCCCTTTTCCTTCTTATGAGATTTTCCGCACATTTCCATGGAGGGAAGACCTGTTGGAAGGTATGCTGGGGGCTGGTTTAATCGGATTTCATACGTATGATTACGAGCGCCACTTTATCAGTTCGGTCAAGCGCATTCTCAACCTGGACGTGAAATATGATAAAATAACTTATCGCGAAAAAACCGTCAAAGTGAGCTCTTTTCCCATGGGAATCGATTATGACAAATTTTACAATGCTTCTCTAAGTCACAAAAATCAACACTCTGATGACAAATCCGCGATGCTCAAACGGCTGGAGGATCACATGGAAACTTCTGAAGAAGCCAAATTGATTATTTCCATCGATCGGATGGACTACACCAAGGGAATTCCGAATCGAATCAAGGCCTTCGAATATTTTCTCGACAAGTATCCCCAGTTCAAAGAAA
>JBGTLS010000294.1:0-7059 GCA_041744015.1 Cryomorpha sp.
TGAAAGTCAGGCGAGACTAGGAAATCTGCGCAACTCTGCCTTCGGTACGGCAGTGCAGATAGTGGATATGGACAACGATGGCGACATGGATATTGTCAAAGTTTCCACGCTGTTTAACGTATCTCCATGGAATGACACAGGTGTTTTCGTGCTGTTCAATAACGGCAGCGGCACATTTACAAACTGGCAAAACGTGGCTCCTTTTGCTCCTTACATGATCACCATAGGAGATTTTGACGGAAATGGGTTTAATGACATATTTGTGGTCGATGATGGGGCTGACTATGTAATTCGTGTAAGCGGCGCAGTGCCCAATGTGAGTCTCACAACCACCCGGCAATTTGTGGTAAATGGCAGTGGTGGATTTGGTGGAAATGTGCACGCCATGGACCTCGACCTGGATGGTGATCTTGATATCATCGTGTGTGATGTGGACGTAGACATTCCGCCTTGCAATTCCAGTCGGAAAATCCATATTCTCCAAAACAACAATGGCGTTTTCACGCAAATGTACAATACGGGTTTCGTGGCATGGGCTACCAACAGTTACGATGTAGGGATTATTGATATCAACAACGATGGCTTGCCCGATTTCGTAAATGGAAAATGCAGTGGCTATGACGTGGTAATGAACAAATCCTGCGATCTGGCTCCCAATTCCTCCGATTACGACGGTGACGGGCTTCCCGATGCCTGCGACCCTTGCCCAACCAATCCGGATCCAAACTGTGCCCCGGAAACAGATTATCCTGTTGTCGATATTGCGCTGCCCATTTCACGACAGTGGAATGAAATGCTCCTGGCATCCATACGTCGTGATTTTGCACGACCTCCGGTACATGCGCGAAATTTGTTTCATCTATCCGTTGCCATGTGGGATATCTGGGCTACTTACAATGGAGGTTGCACATTTCTGTTGGGACAATCCGTTCAGGGATATGAATCCTTCTTTTCACCATTTCCACTCCCTACCAACTCAGAAGAAGCTTTCCGCGAAGCGGTGAGTTATGCATCATACCGCATACTAAACCACCGATTTCAGAGTTCACCACGCTACATATTGCTTCAGCAGGGATACAATGAACATATGAATACGCTGGGTTATGATCCTTCGAATACAAGTACGAATTATCAGGATGGATCTCCAGCCGCATTCGGAAATTTTGTAGCGCAACAAATCATTGAATTTGGAATGCAGGATGGCTCGAACGAATCAAACAATTACGTCAATTTGTTTTATGAACCGATCAATCCACCACTGAGTGTGCAGGATCCTGGAAATCCCCTTATTGTTGATATTAACAGGTGGCAACCGCTGACCCTTCAGATTTTTATCGACCAAAGCGGAAACGTGATTCCCGGGGCCACTCCACCCTTCCTTTCACCGGAATGGGGCAAAGTCGCCAATTTCTGTCTTGCAGATGAAGACCAGACTACCTACAACCGTGATGATTTCGACTACAAGGTTTTTCACGACCCGGGGCCACCACCTTATCACCAGATGGATGGTTTGGGTACAACCGATCAGTTTAAATGGACTTTCCTCACCACCCTCCTTTGGTCCTCTCATCTCGACCCTACCGATGGCGTATTGTGGGATATTTCACCGGCAAGCTTGGGCAACCGACCAGATCTTCCGGCTACTTTCGCTGAGCATCCGGATTTTTATGATCAGCTGGAAGGCAGTTCCAGCAATTCAGGACATCCGGTGAATCCGTCCACAGGGATGCCTTATTCACCAAATATGGTCGCCCGTGGTGACTATACCAGGATCCTCGCTGAATTTTGGGCCGATGGTCCGGATTCTGAAACGCCTCCCGGTCACTGGTTTTCTATTTTTAATTATGTGACAGAACATCCGATGATGGAAAGAAAATTTGAAGGTGAAGGAGAAGTCATTGATGAAGACGAATGGAATGTAAAAGGCTACCTCGCACTTGGTGGTGCCATGCACGATGTCGCGGTTTCCGTATGGGGTATAAAAGGATGGTACGATTATACCAGACCCATCTCAGCCTTGCGCGCCATGGCCGATTTGGGTCAGAGTTCTGATCCTTTCCTGCCCGGCTACCATCCCGGTGGTTTACCACTTATGCCCGGGTATATCGAACTGGTACAACCCGGAGATCCGCTTGCCGGACCAGCGAATATCCACGTTAATAAAATCAAAGTGAAAGCCTGGCGCGGACATTCATCCATCACCAATGTTGATACGGAAATTGCCGGAGTAGGCTGGATTCTCGCGGAGCGTTGGGTTCCTTATCAGCGCAGTTCTTTCGTGTCGCCGCCTTTTGCAGGCTATGTATCCGGACATTCCACATTTTCCAGGGCAGCCGCAGAGGTCTTGACCGCGTTTACAGGCGATGCCTATTTCCCAGGTGGTCTGGGAGCATTTCTCGCTCCTGCCAATGATTTTCTTGTTTTTGAAAATGGGCCAAGTGTCGATGTGGAACTCCAATGGGCCACTTACCGGGATGCAGCTGATGAGTCAGCCCTGTCGAGAATCTGGGGTGGCATCCACCCCCCTGCCGACGACATTCCCGGAAGGGTAATTGGCATCATGACTGGTTTGGACGCTTTCAACCAATCCAAACAATACTTTGATGAATGCGCATTGGGGCCGGAAGATTATTGTCAGGATGCGCCCGGTAGTTTACAATCGACGATTTTACCGAACGGCGTCGTTTTGGCATGGAATAGCATGCCGGGCACTGTAGGATGCCGGGTAACAGGCAACCGCATAGGCGGTGGAGGCAGCAGAACGATTGACATTCCTGTCGCCGGCGCCAGTGGACTCCTTGTACCAAATGGTCAGTTAGCACCGAACAGCACTTACAGATGGCGCGTGATTTGCGCCTGCCAGCTCAATCCTTTGGTGACCACTCCCTGGTCGGGTTACGACTACTTCACTATTGGAAGTCAGGGACTTGTGCAGGATGAAACCACTTCAGAAAATTCAAGCCTCACAGATATTGTCGTAAACATTTATCCAAACCCAACACGTGGTGAGGTGAATATCTATACCAATATCGATCGGTATCAGCTGGAGATTTTTGACCTTACAGGTAAAATGGTTCGACAGGTTGCTCATGTCGCTTCCCCCAACACGTCAATGGATCTTTCCGGACTCGCCTCCGGAACCTATTTCGTACGGATTTGGAATGATCAGGTCGTGGAAACGAGGTATTTTGTGAAGGAATAAGCTGAATAGAGGATTCGTTAATTCAGGTGCCTGACTCTTTATGGGATCAGGCACCATTTTTTTATGCAAATTGAGGATCTGATGGTCGTCTTCGTTGCGGATGGGTTGAATTCTTTCATTATGTGTAGCTTTGCAGCCAATTTCAGCGGATGAAAATTTATCACTTTCGCGTTTTACTCGACACCACGCAGGATGTTTTCCGCGATATTGAAATCGCCGGAGAATCTACCTTTTCAGAGTTGCATTCGATGATTGTCAAAGCTTTTTCCTTTTCGGGAAATGAGATGGCCTCATTTTACATGAGCAATGAAATGTGGGACAAGGGAGAGGAAATCGCCATGATTGATCTCATGGATGACCCCGACCAACTTCCTTTGAGGATGATGGATACCACAAAACTTGATGACCTACTCGGCATTTCCGGTGATAAGATGTTGTATGTCTACGACTTTCTACGCATGTGGATCTTTTTCGTAGAACTCGTTTCTGTAAAAGACCCCGACTCTAAGGAAATCTATCCCAAAATAGGCCTCCTGGTGGGTAACGCCCCCGCCGAAGATTCACGTGAAAGCGCGGGGCCGATGGTGGTGGAATTGGCGGAAGATGCCATCTACGATGATGATGAGGATTTCGATGAAAGCGAATTCGACTTGCCGGACGACATGGATGAATTCCGATAAATGGTTGATTCCGAAAGGAAATATGTCGTTTTGATTTGCGGCCCAACGGCGGTGGGTAAAACAGCTTGTGGTATCCGTCTGAGCCAGGAATTTGGAGGAGAAATTATTTCCGCCGACTCCCGTCAGTTTTACAGGGACATCGCCATTGGCACAGCCAAACCCATTGAAACAGAACTTCAATCTGTGAGACATCATTTTGTCAATTCGCTCTCCCTTACTGAAAATTACACTGCGGGTCAGTTCGAAAAAGACGCCCTGCTCCTCATCAGCCAACTACATTCTGAAAAAAAATTGCCGGTAGTCGTTGGTGGGTCCGGATTATATATCAAGGCCTTACTCGAGGGCTTGGACAGCCTACCGGCAAATGAGGACCTTCGTGAAGAAATCACGGCTCTCTTTATGAAGGAAGGTCTACAGGGGCTGCAGGAAGAAGTGAAAAAACGAGATCCGGAATATTTCCGGAAGGTGGACCAAAAAAACCACGTAAGATTGATCCGCGCTATGGAAATACTGCGCAGCACGGGAAAACCGATGTCAGCACTCCAGTCAGCAAAACCCAAAACGAGACCTTTTCAGGCCATCAAAATTGGTTTGGAACAGGACCGCGAAATGCTTTATGAACGCATAAACGACCGGATAGACCAAATGATTCAGGACGGACTGGTGGAGGAAGCGCGGTCGGTATTCGTTTTCCGGCATGTGCAGGCGCTTCATACAGTGGGTTATCAGGAACTTTTCTCACACTTTGATGGCGATTTTGATCTGGAAACCGCCATAGAATTGATCAAACGCAACAGCCGAAGGTACGCCAAACGGCAATTGACCTGGCTTCGTAAAGAGCTTGATATAAAATGGTTTCACTGTGAAGATCACGAAGCTATTCTCCATTTTACCAGACAGCTAATCCTTAAAAAATAAATCTGTACGCGTCAAAACCCGAGGTTTTCAACAGCGTTGAAAACTTAATGTTTTATAAGCTATGTCAACCCAATCAATAGGCGTAAATTTGAATGTGCACAGACCATTTGCAATTAGCACAAAATTTAATTTCCACTATGAATCATAACCGACTGGAGTTAATAGCCGAGATGCTCGAAAAGAATCCAGACGATACTTTTTTGAACTACGCAGCCGCCCTGGAACACAAAAAAGAAAATCATACAGCAAAAGCCATCAAAATTTTCAAGAAAATCATCGATCAGGATCCTGATTATCTGGCTACTTATTACCAACTCGGAAAACTCCTGGAAGAAAAAGGAAAATCATCAGAAGCCCTTCAGGTTTACAAAAAAGGCCATGCCCTGGCGGTAATCAAAAAAGATATCAAAGCCATGGGGGAATTGTCAGAAGCCATGATGATTCTTGATACAGGCGATGATGAGTCCTGGTAGCACAGAGCTCACCTCATTTGAACGGACGATTTCAGGCGCTGAACTAAAACTCTTCGAAATCGGAAGATCCAAATAGAAAAAGGCGAAAAGAAAGTAGAATGTGCTAATCATTGGATTTTGTATATGATTTTCTCAACAAAGTGTAATTTTCGGCATTGCCTAAGCAAGCTTCAAAACCATCAACAACCAATTTCATGAAACAAACATTTTTTTTTGCAGCCGCTTTGACCTTCTTCGCCTGCACAAATGAGGAAAAAATGAACACAGAAGAAACCCTCCTGTACCCGGAAACACGCAAAGACAGTGTCGTAGACAATTATTTTGGTGTTGAAATGGCAGACCCATACCGATGGCTGGAAGATGATAATGCCCCGGAAACCAAATCGTGGGTCACGGCTCAAAACGAGGTCACCAACAGCTACCTAGAAAAAATCCCTTACCGCAAAGCCATCCGTGATCGACTGACTGATCTGTTCAATTACCCCCGGTATTCCTCTCCTGAAAAAGTGGGCGACTATTATTTCTTTTACAAAAATGACGGACTGCAAAATCAGGCGGTCATTTATTACCAAAAGGGAAGAGATGGTGAACCCATGGTTTTTATTGATCCAAATGAAATCTCAAAAGATGGTACCACTTCAATAAATCTCATCGGCGCATCATTTGACGATAAGTACATGGCATACAGTCAGTCGGAGGGCGGATCGGATTGGAGCCAGATTTCCATCCGCGAGATCGAAGGAAACAGACTCCTCGACGACAAACTCGAATGGGTCAAATTTTCCGGCGCAGCATGGAAAGATGATGGTTTCTATTACAGCCGATATCCCAAACCAGCTCCGGGTACCGAACTCTCGGGCGACAACAAAGACCACAGCATTTATTACCACAAAATTGGAACGCCTCAATCGGACGATAAACTCTTTTACAGAAATGAAAAATCACCAAATCTGTATCATTACTGCAACGTGACTGAAGATCAAAAATACCTCATCATGTACGCGGCTTCAGGCACGGACGGATTTGAGGCCTATTTTAAGGACCTCGAAAAAGATGGTCCCCTCACCAATGTATGCAGTGGATATGCCAATAAAACCCGCATCATCGATCACAAGAATGGCACATTTTACGCCCACACGGATATAGGCGCGCCCAACTACCGCCTGGTGACATTCAAAACGACTAATTTTGGTCAGGCGGTCTGGAAAGACCTGATTCCTGAAAAGAAAGAAACCCTGGTTTCGGTAGGGACCGGTGGTGGGTATATTTTTGCTGAATATCTGAAAAATGCAACTTCGGCCGTCACCCAGCACGAATACAGCGGAAAACAGGTACGGGAAATCGAATTTCCCGGTCCTGGAAGCGTGAGTGGTTTCAGTGGAAAGCGGGAAGATAAATCACTGTTTTATACCTTCACATCCTTCACCTATCCTTCCACGATTTTTGAATATGATATAGCCACAGGTTCCTCCGAAATTTTTCAAAAACCGGAGTTAAAATTTGATCCGGAAAATTATGAATCCCAACAAGTGTGGTACCCGAGTACGGATGGCACGATGATACCCATGTTTATCGTCCACAAAAAAGGTTTGGAGCTCGATGGTCAAAATCCTACCATGCTCTACGCTTATGGTGGTTTCAATATCAGTCTCAGCCCATCTTTCAGCACTTCCAACATCTTCTTTCTCGAAAATGGTGGTGTTTACGCTTTGGCAAACTTACGCGGAGGAGGTGAATTTGGCGAAAGCTGGCATCAAATGGGGATGAAGGAAAAGAAACAAAACGT
>JBGTLS010000295.1:0-2850 GCA_041744015.1 Cryomorpha sp.
TTTTTGCAAATGTTCGTCTGTGGTATTGTTCGGATGGGCTTCGAAGCTGAAAGATGCATCGGCGGTGACTTCCGCTAATTCCAAAATGGAATCAATCAAATATGCGAGATTCTCAGGCGTGAAAAAGGTTGGGGTGCCCCCACCGAGATGGATCTCGCGGATTTTAGGCTTTTCGCCAAAAAGGGCCAGATAGAGTTTCCACTCTTTGATCAGGGTTTCGATGTAGGGTCTTTCCACGCTGTGATTAACCGTGATGCGGGTGTTGCAACCGCAATAGGTGCAAAGGCTTTCGCAAAATGGCAGGTGGATGTACAAGGCGAGTCCGGATTCATTGGCTTTCGCAAAACCGTCTTCAATCTGACGCAGGTAGACATTGCGATCGAATTGTGATTCTTTCCAATTCGGAACAGTGGGATAACTGGTGTACCGCGGTACGGGTACGTTGTATTTTTCAATCAGGTTTTTCATGGGGCGCATTCTGTGGTGGCATTCACGGTGAGACCGGGTTCGGGACTCAGATAAGGAATGCCCAGACCCAAACCGCGGATGATAAATAAGATGGCGATAAAAGTGGCCATGGACGTGGCGAGTTTTTGGAGTTTTCCGCGCCAGCGGCCGCTCACCCGCGAACCGGTAAAGGCCACGAGCAGTAAAGTGGGAGCGGTACCCAATCCAAACAGCGCCATAAAAGCAGCTCCCTGAAGAGGGTCAAAGCTGGCCAAAGCGCCCGCCAATGCGAGGTAAACCAGTCCGCAGGGCAGCAATCCATTGAAAAATCCGAGCCCGAGGAGGGCGGGCGCGCGGTGACTTTTCAGGCGGGATGCCATGGCACGGGTCACGTAGCTTTGGATTCGGTGGATTGGGCCTTTCGGCAAAATCCGGTGCGAAATTTTGGGCAACCAGATAAATACGAGCATCAGCACGCCGGCCGCAATGGACAAGCCCTGCTGAAATCCGGACATGCTGAATCCATAACCCAAAGTCCCAAACAAAAATCCCAAAATGGCATAAGCCGAAATGCGTCCAAAATGGTAAATTCCATACGCCATGGCCTTGTGTGCCGCACCACCTTTGCCGACGGGAATGGCGAGTGCGATGGGACCACACATGCCCGCACAGTGAAGGCTACCGGCAAAACCGAGTCCGATGGCGGGCAAAATCATCACAGCACAATTTGTTTTTCGGCGTAATAGTCTTTTCCATCCACTTCAAACCGAACGCTGAGTTTGTATCTGCCGCGAAGCCCGCGGGGTGTGATGGTCATCATATCATTGCTGTTCAATTTTATCACATGCGATTCATCGAGCGAAGCATCATCCGGTTTATACAGCCGTACATCGCCCTTTGGCAATGCATCTTCCGGCAACCCAATAAACAGGACTTCGACCTGTCCGTTTAAGGAAGTGAAATCCACCTGAAAAGGCGCCCGGGCCATATTGCCGGAAGCGTCGATCTGCCCCTGCAGGAGCATCTCGCGGGCGTAGTAATCTTCGTTTACGAGTTCGTTGTCATACTGCAAACTCACCACGAGCATGGTAATCATAAAAGCCATGAAGCTCAGGTATACGATCGCTATTTTGTGTCCCCAGTTTAATTTCATCTTTTCATTTTTTAAAGTGGTCCGGTGATCCGGATTTTTACGGTTTCCAGCAGTTCACCTTCATTGTTGTAAATACCCAAATCAGTCTCAATTTTCCCAAATTCAAATGCGTCGGCCGGTGCGGTGAGAAAAAATGAACCTTCGGCCACTTCCTGTTTTTTCATTTCAGGTGCCCTGCCGATTACCATCACTTTGATGAGGGTGTCTTCCGGAACGATTTGCAGGTTCATATCGTGGTTTGACTTGTTGATCATTTTAAAATTGTACAGGTTGCTGATGGTTCCGTCATCGTTTTTGCGAAATACCATTCCCGGTGTTTTCAGCACATTCACCTGAAGGTCAGAGCGCGTTACGAGCAGGGTTACCATAATACCAAGGAGCACCACCAGCACCAGGGTGTATCCTTTGGCGCGGGTGGACAGTGCGAAGGGTTTCCTTTCGGCAATTTGCTCTTCGCTCGCATATCTTATCAGGCCTTTCGGCAAATTCACCGCATCCATCATCTCGTCGCAGGCGTCTATACAGGCCGTGCAATTCACACACTCGAGTTGGGTACCGTTGCGGATGTCGATCCCTGTGGGGCATACGTTCACGCATTGCAAACAATCGATGCAATCGCCTTTACCCACAGCTGGGCGATCTTCATTTTTCTTAAACTTTCCGCGCTCTTCTCCCCTTCCGTAGTCATAAGCCACGACCACCGATTGGCGGTCGAGCAGTACGCTTTGCAAACGCCCGTATGGGCAAACGGTGGTACAAACCTGCTCGCGAAAAAAAGCAAATACCCCATAAAAAACACCTGAGAAAATCACAATGGCAATGAGCCCACCGATGTGTTCAAGTGGAGGCGAAGTCACTATTTCCAGCAGGGCATCGCTGCCGATGATGTAGGCGAGAAATGTATTGGCGATGAGAAATGAAATGGCGTAAAAGATGGCGTGTTTCGAAACTCTTTTTACGATTTTCTCCGTGCCCCATGCCTGTTTCTTTAGTTTCATTTGCTGTTTCCAGTCCCCGTCTATCCAGTATTCGATTTTTCGGAAAACGCCTTCCATAAAAATGGTTTGAGGACACACCCATCCGCAAAACAGCCTACCGTAAACCACGGTAAACAGGGCGATGAAGACGATAAAGGTGAGCGCAGCAAACAGAAAAATATAAAAATCCTGTGGCCAGAACACCTGTCCGAAGAGCACGAACTTTCGCTCGATAATGTTAAAGAGCAACATCGGTTCGCCGTCAATGCGGAT
>JBGTLS010000296.1:0-2195 GCA_041744015.1 Cryomorpha sp.
TTCGCAATACACCATTACAATGGATCAGTGGTATGCACTCCAACGAACTTAATACCTGATACTTTTTACTTCGTACAACTCAAAAAAATCACGGAAGAATCACCGAAGCTACAGCGCTCGGCGCAGGTGTGATATTCGGAAATCGCAGGGACTCGTCAGGGCGGGTATCAACCAGATCAAAATTGGCGTCGCCGTGGAGAATCAGATAGATTTCGTCCCCGCTTTCGGGATCCAGTTCGCTGAAAAGTTCGTTGCCCAAAGTCAGTTCAATGAGGCCTTGCGTTGTGGTATAGTGCTTTTGAAATATAAAATTGCTGACAGAGACATTTGGCGAATCGCTGATAAAAACACGAAAACCCTTGGCGAGTCCGTTGGGTGGGGGCGCGGGAATCATGGACGCAGTCAGGTGCAATTTGTAGGTGGTATCCGAGCCATTTACCGTGGCTTCGAGCTCCAGGCTGAGTGCCTGAAAAGATGTATTGGGCAGTTGGGTGATGGTTACCTGCGGGAGTTTCTGGAAACCGTCATCGATCGGATATACCGGATTTACGGTGCTGATGCTGATATTGCGGTTGATGATGGTACCATAACCCGGTTTGCTGTATGTGATGGTGTATTGGCCCACCGGAGCACCTCCGAGCTGGTAACTTCCCACCACGTCGCCTTGTACGGTGAAGTCGCGAAATCCTGTTTCGTAAAATACATTAACACCATTGCGCTCTTCGTACAGCGGCTGTGCAAATTCATTTTGCGTAAGCACCCTGCCCTTTATTCCAACACTGTTAGGAAAGTCAGTTTCCGCGTCATCGTTACAGGATGCCAATACGAAGGTAGCGAGTACCAGTAGTAAGAAGTGTTTTTTCACAAGCGCCATCAATAGTTCATTGGACTGTACAGCCCGAAAGATAAGACAATAATAAGGAAACAATTCCGAAGAACCTCAGAGATACCACTACCGGAATGTCAATAATTTCTGCAAATATCAGAATTTCAAATAGAAATCGCGTGTCAGAGCCATGTACTTTTCTCCAAACTGATGGCGGCCAAGTGTCTCGATGGTCAATTCTTCGGTTTGTATTGGCCCCGGGAATCGACTGAATTCAAAAAGAATGCGGTGTGCCGGTTTTTCCGGATTGGGGTATACGGTCATTTTCCTTACGGGAAACATGCCGGCCTTTGCGGCAAAATCCTGAAACACTTCGAAAACATCAACCGGGTATATTCCGGCGAGTTTTCCTTTGGGGCTGAGCCAACGGCTTGTGGCTGCCAGGTGTTCGGGGCTAAATCCAGCCGTATGACGGGCCTGTGTGCGGCCCGGGTCCGGGTTTTGCAGGCTGTTTTGAAAAAAGGGTGGGTTGGAGACGATCAGGTCAAAATTTGTATCAGGATTGAAATCCTGAAGCGATATTTCCAGCAGGGTGCATTTTTCCCGAAAGGGCGACGCGGTAAAATTGGCTTTGGCATCGAGCGCTGCTTCCGGATTGGGTTCGATGGCTGTAATGCGGGCTTCCGGGTTGCGCTGGGCGAGCATGAGTGCGATGAGTCCGGTGCCCGTGCCGATATCGAGAATGGAACGAGCGGTATGCTGTGCATCACACCATGCGCCGAGCAGCACCCCATCTGTGCCGACTTTCATCGGGGCGCGCTGCTGTGTTATGGTAAATTGCTTGAAGCGGAAGGGCGCGCTCAGGTTTTGTTGATTTCTAAAAGTTCGATGGGAATGTGCACATGGATGATACGCGCTTTTTTGTCCACGCGGTCGAGAAACTGATCGTTGAGCGGAATCAGTACTTCATTGTATTCGCGAAAAATCTGGATCAGGGGATTTTGGGTATAGTCCAGCACTTTTTCCACCTTTCCGATGGTTCCGTGCGTGCTGTCGTGTACTTCCATTCCCACGAGATCGTGAAGATAGTACTTGTCTTCGGGGAGTGCGGGCAGTTCGCTCAGCGGCAAATAGAGTTCCTTACCGGAAATTTCCACGGCACCGTCTCGGTCATTGATGCCTTCAATTTTAATGTGTGCAAAACCCTTGTCCCGGATCGTGATCGATTCGAGAAAGAAGGGGTGCAGGCTGCCGTTGAAGTCCACCAGCACTTTGTCGAGTTTGGCGTAGTCATATGCATTGTCCACATCCAGGAATGCGATCATCGCCCCTTTGAAGCCCTGGACTTTGGAAATGTATCCGAGGTAAT